>NZ_JBNNOB010000182.1:0-5585 GCF_050274375.1 Sphingomonas sp. NPDC019816 | reverse complement strand
AAGGGGCTGGGGTTTGGGCGTGGCCTTCGACTTCGCTCAGGCTGAACGAAGATCTGGGCGTGGTGCTTCTCGCATGCATGGCCCGGTAAATATCCGTGCCGCACTTCCCTCGCTCCGTGCGGCCTGAGCGAAGTCGAAGTCCACGTTTCCCCCTAGAGTTTGATCCATCTAAGTTGAAGCGTAGCCGCTGTTGCGGAGGTAGTTGGCGCATTCGTTTGGAGGGAAAGCGTCGAGGAGCGAGCCGATCTGCTTCCATGTCGCCTCGACCGATCGGGTATTGGCCTTGCGTAACAGCGTCTTGAGCTTAGCGAAGACCTGCTCGATGGGATTAAGGTCGGGAGAATAGGGCGGCAGGAACAGGAGCCTGGCGCCGACGGAGCGGATGAGCTGGCGGACGGCCTTGCTCTTGTGGCTACCGAGATTGTCCATGATGACGATGTCGCCGGGCGAAAGGGTAGGCAGCAGGAACTGCGCAACATAGGCGGCAAAGCTCTCGCCGTTGATGGGGCCGTCGAGCACGAGCGGCGCGTCGATGCGATCATGCCGGAGCGCCGCCAGGAAGGTGAGCGTACGCCAATGGCCGTGCGGCACCTTGTCGACGAGCGGCAGGCCGCGAGCACACCAGCCGCGCAGGCGCGTCATGTTGGTCTTGGCCCAGGTCTCGTCGATGAAGACGAGGCGACGCGGATCGATCCGGCCCTGATATTTGCGCCATTGCGTGCGGCGCCTGGCGATCGCCGGCCGATCCTGCTCGCGGGCGATCAGCGTCTTTTTTTGAACGTGATCCCCGCCTCGCGCACGATCCGCCACACCGAACCGTAGCTCGTCACCACGCCGCGCTCGCCCAGTTCCGCCACCAGCGCCCGCAGTGTCACGTCCGGCTTGGTTGCCAGCCGCTCCAGCAGCCACTCACGCTCGGCCGACAGCGAACGCGGCTGCTTGCGCCCCGGCGGCCGGGCCGCAGCGCTGCCCGTTGCACGAAGCCGCTGAGACCACTTGACCGCACTCGCCACGCTGACGCCAAACAGTTCAGCCGTCGCACGGCACGAACGGCCACCCAAAACCGATGCCGCTACCCGCTCACGTAAATCATCCGAATAGGCTCGACCCACACCTGCCGACCTCCGCACGGCAAGAAGCTTGAATCAAACTTCCGGCACCTTGTGAATCCCCAATCGATTCCACTCGGATGACTCAGACTCTAAAGCAAAAAGGCCGCCCCCGAAGGAACGGCCTTCCACGAAATACCGGCCTGAAGGATCAGGCACCCAGCGGACTGGGCGATCCGAACGGCCCCGCGCCACGCCGGGTCTTGGGGATCGAGGTCCCCGCCTTGGCGACCGGCGTCGCCTTCGCCTTGGGATCGTCGCGGCCGATATCGTCGCCCGCAATCAGCTTCTTGATCTCATCGCCCGACAGCGTCTCATATTCCAGCAGAGCCCCGGCCAGCAGGTGGAGCTGGTCGACATGCTCGGTCAGCACATGCTTGGCGCGGTGCAGGCCGCCCTCGACGATCGACTTGATCTCGTCGTCGATCAGCTGCGCAGTCTGGTTGGACATGCGCACCGGCTGGCTGGACGAATAGCCCAGGAAGCTCTCGCCTTCCGGCTGGGCGTATTCAACCGGACCGACCTTGTCCGACATGCCCCACTTCGTAACCATGTCGCGTGCCAGACCCGTGGCATACTGGATATCGCCGCTCGCGCCGCTCGACACCTTGTCATAGCCGAAGATGATCTCCTCGGCGACGCGACCGCCCATGGCGACCGCCAGGTTCGCATACATCTTGTCGCGGTGATAGCTGTACGAGTCGCGCTCCGGCAGGCGCATCACCATGCCGAGCGCACGGCCGCGCGGGATGATCGTCGCCTTGTGGATCGGGTCCGACGCCGGTTCGTGCAGCGCGATGATCGCATGGCCCGCCTCGTGATAGGCGGTCATCCGCTTCTCGTCCTCGGTCATGACCATGGAGCGGCGTTCCGCGCCCATCATGACCTTGTCCTTGGCTTCCTCGAACTCGGCGCTGGCAACCAGGCGCTTGCCCTTGCGCGCCGCCATCAGTGCGGCCTCGTTGACGAGGTTGGCGAGGTCCGCGCCCGAGAAGCCCGGCGTGCCGCGCGCGATGACGCGGGCGTCGACGTCGGGCGCCAGCGGCACCTTCTTCATATGGACTTCGAGGATCTTCACGCGGCCGTCGATGTCCGGGCGCGGCACCACGACCTGACGGTCGAAGCGGCCGGGACGCAACAGCGCGGGGTCAAGCACGTCGGGGCGATTGGTCGCGGCGATGATGATGATGCCTTCATTGGCCTCGAAACCATCCATCTCGACCAGCAGCTGGTTCAGCGTCTGCTCGCGCTCGTCATTGCCGTTGCCCAGGCCCGCACCGCGATGGCGACCCACCGCATCGATTTCGTCGATGAAGACGATGCACGGCGCCGACTTCTTGGCCTGCTCGAACATGTCGCGCACGCGGCTGGCGCCGACGCCGACGAACATCTCGACGAAGTCCGAACCCGAAATGGTGAAGAACGGCACGCCCGCCTCACCCGCGATGGCGCGGGCGAGCAGCGTCTTGCCCGTACCCGGCGAGCCGACCAGCAGCGCGCCCTTCGGGATCTTGCCGCCCAGCCGTGCGAACTTCGACGGGTCCTTCAGGAACTCGACGATTTCCTGAAGCTCTTCGCGCGCCTCGTCGATGCCGGCCACATCGTCGAAGGTCACCTTGCCTTCCTTCTGGGTCAGCATACGCGCACGGCTCTTGCCGAAGCCCATCGCACCGCTGGCGCCGCCGCCCTTCTGCATCTGGCGCAGCACGAAGAAGGCGATGCCGATGAACAGAAGGAAGGGCAGCGAATTGTACAGCATGACCATCCAGATCGACGGACCCTCGTCGGCCTTGGCGGTGAAGGTCACGCCCTTGTCGCGCAGACGCGGGATCAGCTGCGAATCGGGAACCGGAGTCGTGCGGAACTTCTCGCCCGACGACAGCGTGCCGGTGATCGACTCGCGCGAGATCGTCGCGGTCTTCACCGTGCCCTCGTCGACCTTGTCGAGGAAGGTCGAATATTCGATCTGATTGCCGCTCTGCGCCGACGAACCGGCGCCGGACAGGCTGACGAACAGCGCGAGCGCCATCAGGATGCCCACCCAGATCAACAGGCTCTTCATCCAGGGGTTGCCGCCCCCATTGGGATCGGGGCTCTGCTGCTTGTCGTTGTCGTTCATCGGTGCCGGATACCTTTCCGTCCCCAAGATAGGCGCAGCGAGGTTAATGGCAATGGAACAACACCGATCAAAGTGATCGATCGATGACGGATGTGTCAGTCGGCGGCCGTCCGTCGACGCGCTTGCGCCCCCACCGCGCCGATCAGCCGGTCCGGCGCGGTGGCGCGGGACGGAAACGCCATACGCCCGAGCGGACGCTGGCGATCACCCCCGCCTGGGTCGCGCGGCTGCCGGCGGTCAGCGCGTCGAGCAGCTTTTCGATATTGCCCCCCTCGTTCCAGGCGGGCGATTCGATCGCGGCGATCTGCCGCACCGTGCCGACCGCGCGGCGGGCCAGCCGCCGCCCCAGTTCGCGCGGCAGATCGGCGGCGGCGATGCGGACATTGTCGCCATCGATCTGCGCGCGCTCCCGCCACAGCCAGTCGACCGTCGCGCGCAGATCGGCATCGGCCTCCGCCAGTTGCGCCGCGGCCCGCGCCATCTGCGCCACGCCCAGCCATTCATGGGCGTCGAGCAGCTGGCGGAAGCGGGTGCGGTCATGTCGGGGATCGTGATTGGCGGGATCATCGACGAACGGCGCTTCCGCCCGGCGCACGATCTGGCGAAGCTCGGCCCGCCGCCAATCCAGCAGCGGACGCAGCACCGCGACGCCCCCGATCTCGGTCCGCGCACGCACCCCCGACAGGCCAGACAGCCCCGCCCCGCGCGCCGCGCGCATCAGGAACGTCTCCGCCTGATCGTCGGCATGATGCGCGGTCAGGATCGCCGCCGCGCCGATCGCCCGCGCCTGCTCGGCGAGCAGGGCATAGCGCGCCTCGCGCGCCTGCGCCTGAAGGCTGGCCCCGGCGATCGGATCGGCGGGGCGCAGGCCGTGATGGGGCACGCCCAGACGCCGGCAATGGTCCGCGACCATCCGCACCTCGTCCGCCGCGTCCGCCCGCAGCCCGTGATCGACCGTGGCCACCGCGATCCGCTCACGAAAGGACGCCGCCGCCAGCGTCAGCATCGCCATGCTGTCCGGCCCGCCGGACACCGCCAGCAACAGCGGCGCGGCATGGGTGCGCGGATCGTGGAGCGTCGTCAGATCGGCGGCGAAGCGCGCGATCTGATCCTCGGCCGTGGCGTCGGTGGCCATGATATTCTCAAAGCTGGTCAGGGGAGACCCGGCTCTAGGCCCCTCCCCGATGCCCGTGCAAGCGATTTCCTGCGCGAAAGCCTATCACATGCCTTGGATATCGAACGCCGCTCGTCCGGGCGACGTTCGGTGCCCCGCCATCAGCGGATTACTTGCACTTCGCGGCGCTGCGTCCCGCCTCGATCTGGGTCTTCATGGTCCCCGAGATCTTGGCGCCATAGACGTCGGTCAACTCGTCATAGACCTTGCACGCGTCTGCCGCCTTGTTGAGCTTGGTCAGCGCTTGGCCGAGATAAAGAAGGCTGTCGGGCGCCCGTTCGCCATCCGGGAATTTCTTGTAATTCTCGTAAAAGGCCATCGACGCCAGGCTGGGCTTGCCGGAATCCAGATAGCTGCGACCGAGCAGATTCTGCGCGAAGCTGGCGCGGCGGCTCTTGGGATAATCGGCGACCACCTTCTTCAGCTGCGTCTCCGCCTCGGCATAGCGCTTGGCGGCCCACAGGCGATAGCCATAGAGATAGGCGTCCTCAGCCGGATCGCCGGTCGAGGGCTTGTCGACCGGCGTCGCGGACCCGCTGCTGGCGGTATCGCCGCTGGCGACCACCGCCGCGGGGGCACGACCGGGCCTGGCCGGTGTCGCCGCCGTGCCGTCGGCCGAGGTGTCGAGCGGCGCGCTCTGCCCCGCCGGTGCGATCGGCGCCGGGCCGGACTCCAGCGCCTTCAGGCGCGCATCGGTGGCGCGCTTATAGGCGTCGAACTGGTCCTGCAACTGGCGGGTGCGATAGCCACTCTGCTCGATCTGGCCGGTCAGGCTGGCGAGCTGCTCCTCCAACGCGGTGACGCGCGCGGTCAGGTCGGTCAGCGCACTGGTCGCGGGCACGCCGGAAACCTGCGCCTGGGTCTGCGGCGCGGTGATCTGCGGCTGGACATACTGGCCCGCACCGCCCGGAAACACCTTGCGCTGGACCGCGCGCATTTCGCTTTCCAGCTTGCCGACGCGGCCCTCGACATTGGACTGCGCCGATGCCGCCATCGGCATGATCAGGACGGCCGCAGCGCCGGCCAGCAACAGGTTACGCATCGCTCTCACCCCCCGGTGGGTTCATTGGAAAAGGCGGAGCATCCTATCTGCTCCGCCGAAGCTGTCGCCAGCCTGAAAGACCGGCCCTTACAGATCCGCCGGCGCCGTCGTCGCCGGGCTTGGCGACGGTTGCGGCGCGGG
>NZ_JBNNOB010000181.1:0-5681 GCF_050274375.1 Sphingomonas sp. NPDC019816 | reverse complement strand
TATGCCGACAAGGCCTATGCCAAACGTGCCCGCCGCCAGTGGCTCGGCGCGCAAGGCATCAAGGCGCGGATCATGCACAAGAGCTGGGGCGGGGGCCCCCGGCTGACCCGGTGGCAACAGCGACACAACGCCCTGATCGCACCAGTGCGCGCCCAGGTCGAGGGCGTCTTTGCCACCCTCAAGCGATGGCGGGGTTTTGGCTGCGTGCGCTACAAGGGCCTGGCCAGGAACCGCAACGACAGCTTCCTGCTTGCCCTGGCCTACAACATGACCACCGCACTGCGCCTCACCTGAACCGGGTTCACCCCCCAGGCCAGCGCACCAATGATCGAGCACCCTGCCAGCCGACAGCCGCACCCCAGCGAACCGCCCCGCCACCGCGTCTGTCTATCCGCCATACCCGCCCGGCCCCCTAAATCGGGTTTCGCAACGATCCCCGTACCGGGGAGGATCATTTGGCCCGGGGCACGACCTTCAGCGTCCAGTCGGTGTCCGGCCGCAGGAAGCGCTGCGCCACCGCCTGGAGGTCGGCGGGACCGATCGAGACGAAATCCTCGGCCAGCCGCTTCGTCGCCTCGATCCGCCGCGGATCATAGGCCGCGCCGCCCAGTCGCTGCATCCAGAACTGGTTGCCCGACGACATGCGCAGCAGCCGCTGCGCCATCGGCCGCTTGATGCGTTGCAGCTCGTCGGTATCGATCGGCTTGGCGGCGAGATCGGCGGCGATCGAGCGCGCGGTGGCGAAGAACAGGTCGACCTTGTCGGGCGCGACATTGCCGATCGCGATCATCCGCCCGCCGCTGGGCAGGCCGATCGGCCACTGGCTGGCGACCTGCGGGCTGTAGCTCGCCCCGGCCTCCGAACGCAGCCGATCGAACAGGCGGTCAGCGAAGACCTGCGCCAGCACGTCCAGCCGGTTGCGAATACGGTCGTCGGCCGAACCGCCGCCGGTCGGCCAGGCGATCACCGCCGAGGCCTGATCCGCCGGGCCGCTATGCGTGCGCTCGACCGGGGTAGCGACATGCGCGGGGAAGCGGATCGGCGGCACCGGGCCGGCCTCGACCTTGCGCGCCGGGATCGCGCCCAGGCTGGCGGCCACCGCCTTGATCGCGTCATCGGCCTTCACATCGCCGAAGATCGAGACCTCGATCGGGCCGGAAGCGAGCAGCGGCGCCCACAGCGCCTTGAACGATTCCGGCGTCGTCGCCTCGACCACCGCGCGCGGCGGCGTACCCCAGCGCGGGTCGCCATCGCGCAGCAACCGCTCCAGATCGCGGCCCAGCACGCCATCGGGCGAGGAATCGAAGCCCTCATAGCCCGCCAGCATCGCCGCCTTGGCCCGGTTGATCGGCGCCGCGTCCCAGCGCGGGGCGACCAACTTGGCGGCGATCAGCTTGAGGTTGTCGGCATAGTCATCGGGCGAACTCAGCGCATTGAAAGCGAAGGCGTCGTCGTCGATGTTGAAGTCCATCCCCATGCGCCGCCCGGCGGTCAGCCGGTCCAGATCGCCCTGGTCGAACTTGCCGATGCCGCCCGCGACCAGCGCCATATCGGCCGCCCAGGCCGCGCTCTCGCGCCCGGCGGGCAAGGCGTCATAGCCGCGCCCGAAGCGGACGCGCAGATAAACGCGCCCCGTCTCGCCGTCATTGGCCAGCAGCAACAGGCGGGCACCATTGGCGAAGACGATCTTCTCGACGCCCAGTTCGGGGAAACGCTCGCGGCTGACGACCTTGCCCGGCGTGCCCAGCTTGGGCAGCTGCGCGAAGGTGATGTTGCCCTGTCGCCGGCGATCCTCGGCCAGCGGACGGACATCGGCCTTCAGCGCGGCGGTCAGCTGCGCCACCGCATCGGGCTGCGGCGTGCGGGTGTTGACCAGCGCGCGGGTGGCGGTGCCCTGGAAGATCTTGCGGGTCGAGGCCAGCACCGTCTCCGGCGTGAACATCCTGGCCGCCACCGCCTGTTTCAGAATCTGATAGCTGGTGTCGGGCGCGGTCACCGTTTCGCGGATGTCGAGCGCGCCGACCATGTCGTCGGCCTGCTTGGCCCCCGCCTCGACGCGGGCGGTTTCGACCTGGGTGCGCATGATCGCGTCGTAATCGGCGAGTTCGCGGTCGATCTCGGCTTGCGTCGGCGGGGTGGCCATCGCATCGGCGATGACCGCACGCACGTCCTTCAGCGCGGCTTCCCAATTGTCGCCGATCGGCACGACATTGACCGTCGTCATATTGGCCGAGCGCGACACGTCGTCGAGCGAGACGGCGGCTTGCAGGAAGCTGCCCCCGGCGCGTGCGCGGTTCTCCAGCCGCCGGCTGATCAGCCGCGCGGCGACCATGTCGACCATGCGCTTCTGGTTGAAGATCGCGGTGTCGCTCTGATATCGCCACGGCCGCAGCACCGCCATCGCCACCATCGGCGGGATGGCCGGCTCGACCAGCGCCCCCACGGCGGGTGCATCGGCCTTGGGACTGCCGAAATCGGGGTCGGGCGGGTTGACGCCGACGCCCTTCCACTCGCCGAAATTCTTCGCGACCAGCCTGGCGAGGACGAGCGGGTCCATATCGCCCGAAATGACGACGACCGCGCGTTCGGGGCGATACCAGCGATCATGGAAGGCGCGCACGCTGTCGGGTGTCGCGGCCTCCAGCGTGGCGAGCTGGCCGATCGGCGAACGCTCGGCGAGCGGCTGGCCGGCGAAGAAGGTCTCACGCACCTTGTCGGAATAGCGGACCTGCGGCCCCGGCTGCTCGCGCCGCTCGGCCAGCACGACCGGACGCTCGGCATTCAGCGCCTGCGCGGTCAACGCGGGGGCAGCCATCATGCCGGACAGGATCTTCAGGCTTTCGTCCAGCCCGGCCTCGGTCGCGCCGGGCAGGTCGAGCTGATAGACGGTCTGGGTCGGCGTGGTCGAGGCGTTGGAGTCCGACCCGAAGGTCGCGCCCAGCCGCTGCCAGATGCGCTTGGCCTCGCCATCGGGGACATATTGCGATCCGCGGAACGACAGATGCTCGATCAGATGGGCAAAGCCGCGTTCCGAATCGCGCTCGTTGAGCGAACCGGCATCGATCCGCACGCGCACCGCCACCTGCCCCGGCGGCACGCCGTTGCGGCGCACGGCATAGCGCAGACCGTTGGGCAGCGTGCCGAACTTCCAAGCCTTGTCCTGCGGCAGGTCCGAATCGCTGTAGAGCCAAGCCGACTGGTCCACGCCCGGAATGGGCGGCAGCGGCGCCAGCGGATCGCGCGTCCCCCCCGCATCCGGCGCCGTCGCCACGGTGGCGGGGACGGGCATCCCCTGCGGTACCGAACGGGTGTCGGCCGGCGTCGACTGGGGAGCTTGGCCGATGACGGGAAGCGCCAGTCCCAGAAGGACCGGCAGGGCAAGAGCACGCAATACGCGGGACGGAAACGCCATGCCCCCTCTTATCGCGGCCCGCCCCGGATCGCCAGCCACCCATGATCGCCGCCTCATGATTGCCGCCCCACAATCGCCGCCCCACAATCGCCATGGTCGGGCCATGCGCCGGCAATCCCGCGCCATCATTTCGACCCACATCGCGCCTAGTCCTGATGGCGTCGGCACAGCGGCACGGGGCATGGAAGCCCCGGCCGCACGTGCCGGGCCGGGGATGTGCGGAGCGTTATGACCAAGTCGATGAATGCCGGTGCCCAGCGCCATGCGCCGGGTACAATATGGCACAAATCGGGCGAACCCATGAGGGCCGCCTCCCAATCCCCGTCCACCCGCCCCGATCTGTCGCTGGTCGCGACGCCCTTCGCCGAAGGGCACGATGCGCCGCGTACCCTCACCGCCCGCCTGCTGTGCGGTGTTCAGGGCTGGGTCGACCGGCTGATCGCATCCCTGTCGTCGGTATCGACCGCACCGGTCCTCGACGTACGCGAATTCGACTGGACCACGCATCTGCGCGGGGCGTGGACGCGGGTGCGCGACGAAGCGCTGGCCATGGTCGGCGACCGGCATGAGACCATGGTCTGGCATCAGGGTACGGCACTTCCCGCCGCGCTGGCCACCTGCCCCGAGACCCTCCGGCTGCTGCGCCGGATCCCCGCGCTGGAATCGGCCGCATTCGTCGTCCTGCCTGGTGCCACCCATCGCCCCGCGCGACGCGGGCCGACCAAGGCGATCATCACCTGCGACCTGGCGCTGGCCGTGCCGCGCAGCGGCGATGTGCGGATGCGCGTCCATGACCGCATCGTCCGCTGGGCCGAGGGCGAAACGCTGATGTTCGACGACAGCTTCGTCCACGAATCATGGAACGAGTCCAGCCATGCGCGCATCGTCCTGCGCGTCCGCGTCGCCCGGCCGCTGCGACGTCCCGGCCGCTGGTTGCGGCAGGCGATCCTGCACGGACTTCGGCGGAAGAACAGCGCCTGAAATCCGCGTCCAAAAGAATTTACCCAGATTAAATTTACTTCACGCCCCCTCATGGGACCGTGCGTTAACTTTTCGACAACCCGTCGGGGACCAAGGGGCAAATCACTCTATTGCCTCGGTTTTTCTGTCACGGATCTGTCATGTTTCTAAAGAGTGTCGCCGCACGCCTGATCGCCCCCGTGCTCGTGTCGATGGTGCTTCTCGGCATCCTGTCGGCCGTCACGTTGCGGATCGAGACGCGGGTCGCCAGCGCCAATGCGGCGGCGACCGATGCCGGAGCGGCGATGCTCCGCCTGGCCGAATTGCGCTCGGTCAGCCGCTCGCTGCAGCGCGACGCGCTGAACCTGGCGACCGAGGACGATGCCGCCGAACGACAGGTGATCCTGGGCAAGTTCACCAAGCGACTGGGGACGTTCGGCGACGAACTGACGGCGCTGCGCGACGACCGCGGCGCGACACCCGACTATCTCCGGTCGCAAGCCCAGGTCCGCGACGAACTGGCGATCGTCGGGCGGCTGGCCAATGCCGGCGATCGTGCCGGCGCGATGGCGCATTTCCGGCAGCGGGTGCGCCCGGCCGAGCGCCTCGCCTCCAAAATCGCCGATGCGAGGATCGATACGCTGAAGGATAGCGTCGCGACGCTGCACACCCGCGCCGACGCCATCGCCGATCAGGGGCGCTGGGTCCTGATCGGCGCCACCATCCTGCTCGCCGTCGCCGGGTTGGCGACGGGACTGTTCATGGCGCTGCGTACCGTGGCGCGGCCGCTGCACGAATTGCGCGGCGCGATGGGCGCACTGGCCGAGGGGCGGACCGATATCGTCATCCCGCACGGCACGCGCGCCGATGAAGTGGGCGAGATGGCGCGGTCGATGGCGGCATTCCGCGATCAGCTCGCCGGGGCCGAACAGGCCAAGGCGACGCAGACCGCGCTGATCGTCGACAGTATCGGCCAGGGCCTGTCCGCGCTGGCGCAAGGCGACCTGACCGCGCGGATCGATGCCGCCCTCGATGAACCCTTTGCGCGGCTGAAAGGCGATTTCAATCGAGCGATGGACGCGCTGGAGGCGGCGCTGGCCTCGGTCGCGGCGGTGGCCGGCGGCATCCGGGCCGGGTCGATGGACATCCGCCAGGCCTCGGACGATCTGTCGCTGCGGACCGAGCAGCAGGCCGCCAGCCTGGAGGAAACGGCGGCGGCGGTTGACGAGATCACCACCACCGTCCGCCATGCCGCCGGCGGCGCGACGGAGGCCGCGCGTGCGGTCGAACGCACGCGGAGCGACGCGCG
>NZ_JBNNOB010000180.1:0-2500 GCF_050274375.1 Sphingomonas sp. NPDC019816 | reverse complement strand
CCCGGCGATCTATGCATGACCAGGATGAAGGTGCGGTAACACGCACTGGAGGTCCGAACCGATTAACGTTGAAAAGTTACCGGATGAGTTGTGCTTAGGGGTGAAAGGCCAATCAAGCCGGGAAATAGCTGGTTCTCCGCGAAAACTATTGAGGTAGTGCCTCGAGCGGACACCATAGGGGGTAGAGCACTGGATGGTTGCGGGGGTCGCGAGATCTACCAATACTAACCAAACTCCGAATACCTATGAGTGATACTCGGGAGACAGACGGCGGGTGCTAAGGTCCGTCGTCAAAAGGGAAACAGCCCTGACCTACAGCTAAGGTCCCCAAGTCGTGTCTAAGTGGGAAAGCATGTGGAAATCCCAAAACAACCAGGAGGTTGGCTTAGAAGCAGCCATCCTTTAAAGAAAGCGTAACAGCTCACTGGTCTAAACAAGGGTTTCTGCGGCGAAGATGTAACGGGGCTCAAGACACGCACCGAAGCTTAGGGTGTGCGCTTATGCGTACGCGGTAGCGGAGCGTTCCGTAAGCCTGCGAAGCGATCTGGTAATGGGTCGTGGAGGTATCGGAAGTGCGAATGCAGACATGAGTAGCGATAAAGAGGGTGAGATGCCCTCTCGCCGAAAGACCAAGGGTTCCTGCGCAAGGCTAATCCGCGCAGGGTGAGCCGGCCCCTAAGACGAGCCCGAAGGGGGTAGTCGATGGGAACCACGTTAATATTCGTGGGCCTGGTGGTGTGTGACGGATCTCGTGTGTTGTACGTCCTTATCGGATTGGACGTGCCTCGAAGAGGTCCCGGGAAATAGCCCCACCGTATAGACCGTACCCGAAACCGACACAGGTGGTCAGGTAGAGTATACCAAGGCGCTTGAGAGAAGTGTCCTGAAGGAACTCGGCAAATTGCCTCCGTACCTTCGGAAGAAGGAGGCCCCATGTAAGCGCAAGCTCTCATGGGGGGCACAGGCCAGGGGGTAGCGACTGTTTAGCAAAAACACAGGGCTCTGCTAAGTCGGCTTCAAGACGACGTATAGGGCCTGACGCCTGCCCGGTGCCTGAAGGTTAAGTGGAGGAGTGCAAGCTCTGAAATGAAGCCCAGGTAAACGGCGGCCGTAACTATAACGGTCCTAAGGTAGCGAAATTCCTTGTCGGGTAAGTTCCGACCTGCACGAATGGCGTAACGACTTCCCCACTGTCTCCAGGACATGCTCAGCGAAATTGAATTCTCCGTGAAGATGCGGAGTACCCGCGGTTAGACGGAAAGACCCCGTGCACCTTTACTGCAGCTTCAGAGTGGCATTGGACAAGAACTGTGTAGCATAGGTGGGAGGCTTTGAAGCATTGGCGCCAGCCGATGTGGAGCCATAGGTGAAATACCACCCTGTTGTTGTTTAATGTCTAACCTGCGCCCGTGAAACCGGGCGAGGGACCCTCTGTGGCGGGTAGTTTGACTGGGGCGGTCGCCTCCTAAAGAGTAACGGAGGCGCGCGAAGGTTGGCTCAGGACGGTTGGAAACCGTCTGTTAGAGTGCAATGGCATAAGCCAGCCTGACTGCGAGACTGACAAGTCGAGCAGAGACGAAAGTCGGTCATAGTGATCCGGTGGTCCCTCGTGGAAGGGCCATCGCTCAACGGATAAAAGGTACGCCGGGGATAACAGGCTGATAACCCCCAAGAGCTCATATCGACGGGGTTGTTTGGCACCTCGATGTCGGCTCATCACATCCTGGGGCTGGAGCAGGTCCCAAGGGTTTGGCTGTTCGCCAATTAAAGTGGTACGTGAGCTGGGTTCAGAACGTCGCGAGACAGTTTGGTCCCTATCTGCCGTGGGCGTCGAAATTTGAGAGGAGTTGACCCTAGTACGAGAGGACCGGGTTGAACGTACCTCTGGTGTACCTGTCGTCGTGCCAACGGCGCAGCAGGGTAGCTATGTACGGACGGGATAACCGCTGAAAGCATCTAAGCGGGAAGCCTCCCTCAAGATAAGATTTCTCAGGACGGTCGAAGACCACGACCTCGATAGATCGGATGTGGAAGTGCGGTAACGCATGGAGCTAACCGATACTAATCGTCCTATTCGCGCTTGAGAGCTCCACACCCCCACCATCAGCCCTGGGCTGACGGCACAACGGGTGCGGTCATCATACCCAAGCCAGTGCACGCATCGATTTTAACCCACACACCCCGAGCTGAGACATCCTCACCTCGGGGCCCCCATAAAGTACCACTTGATGGGGAATTCAGTATTCGCGGACTCTATTGCCTGGTGGCCATAGCGTCGGTGTCCCACCCGATCCCATCCCGAACTCGGCCGTGAAACCCGACTGCGCCAATGGTACTACTGCTCAAGCAGTGGAAGAGTAGGGCGTCGCCAGGCATTACAGCCCGCGAATACAAAACCCATTCACAATCTCCCCCACCTCCGCGGGGTGGAGCAGCCCGGTAGCTCGTCAGGCTCATAACCTGAAGGCCGCAGGTTCAAATCCTGCCCCCGCAACCATAC
>NZ_JBNNOB010000179.1:0-5740 GCF_050274375.1 Sphingomonas sp. NPDC019816 | reverse complement strand
GCGCGAAATTTCTCACGCGGAGACGCGGAGACGCGGAGATTGTTCGGCTCTTCCTCCGCGTCTCCGCGTGAACCATCCTTCTTTTTGCGCGCAAAGGCGCAGAGGGCGCAGAGAAGAAGATGGTCTCCCGATCGCGGTTGAGCGGCGTGCGTCCAATGCCTACATTTGCCCTATGGTCACACTTCCGATCACCGAGCTGACCGACCGGGCGCGCGATATTTTTCGTGTGGTGGTCGACAGCTATCTGACCAGCGGACAGCCGGTCGGATCGAAGACCATCGCGCTGTCGGGAATCAATCTGTCGCCCGCCTCGATCCGCAACGTTTTGCAGGAACTGGAGGAGCGTGGGCTGCTGGCGGCGCCGCATACCAGCGCGGGGCGGATGCCGACCGATATGGGGTTGCGGCTGTTCGTCGACGGCATGATGCACGCGATGGAGCCGAGCATCGAGGAGCGCGCCGCGATTGAGGCGCGGGCTGCGCGTTCCGGTCCCGTCGAGGAGGCGCTGGCGGCGACGACGGCGGTGCTGTCGGGTTTGTCGGCCTGCGCGGGCCTGGTCATGGTGCCCAAGCGCGAGATGAAGCTGCGCTCGATCGGCTTCGTGCCGATCTCGCCGACGCAAGCGCTGGCCGTCCTGGTGGCCGAGGACGGTGCGGTCGAGAATCGGGTGCTCGAACTGCCCGTCGGCATGACGCCGTCAGCGCTGGTCGAGGCGGGCAATTACCTGTCCGCGACGCTGGCCGGGCTCACGCTCGGCCAGGCGCGTGAGCGGCTGGAGCGCGAACTGGCGGCGGGCCGCGCGGCACTGGACGGAGCGGGCCGCGCGCTGGTGGAGCAGGGACTGGCGGTGTGGAGCGAGGATGGCGAGCGGCGGCCGATCCTGATCGTGCGCGGGCAGGGGCGGCTGATCGATGCCGCCGCCGCCGCCGATCTGGAGCGGGTCCGCGACCTGCTCGACGATCTGGAGGGCAAGCAGGAGATTGCCAGCCTGCTCGATTCGGCGCGCGCGGGGGATTCGACCCGCATCTTCATCGGTGCGGAGAACAAGCTTTTCGCGCTTTCGGGATCTTCGGTCATTGCGCGTCCGTTTCGGAATTTGGACGGACATGTAGTGGGTGTGGTCGGGGTAATCGGGCCGACGCGGTTGAACTATGCACGCGTCGTGCCCATGGTGGATTTCACGGCGGCAACGCTCGCCCGCATGATGGGCTGAACAGGGATTATGATGAGCGAGAATACGATCAACGAGACCCAGAACGACCTGCGTGAGGAAACGGCCGAGGCCGCGCCCGAAGTGGCGGTGCAGGACCGCGTCACGGAGCTGGAGAACCAGCTGGCCGAGGCGAAGCAACAATATCTCTACGCCCAGGCCGAGAACCAGAATGTCCGCCGTCGTGCGGAAAAGGAAGCGGCCGACGCGCGCAACTATGCCGCGACCGCCTTCGCGCGCGACGTCCTGTCGGTCGCCGACAATCTCCAGCGCGCGCTGCAGGCGATTCCTGCCGATCTGCGCACCGACGACAAGTGGAAGGGGCTGGTGACCGGCCTCGACGCGACGGGCCGCGAGATGGACAGCGTGCTGGGCCGTCACGGCATCACCAAGATCGAGGCGATGGGCCAGCCGCTTGACCCCAACAAGCACCAGGCGATGATTGAAATGCCCTCCGATCAGGAACCGGGCACGATCGTGCAGGAGATGCAGTCGGGCTATATGATCAAGGACCGCCTGCTGCGCCCCGCGTTGGTGGCGGTGGCCAAGAAGCCGGAGTGATCCGGTCGGAATGGTGAGACGGAAGGGCGGGCCGAAATGTCCGCCCTTTTTCATGGGGTCCTGCCCCCCGTCATTGCGAGCGCAGCGAAGCAATCCAATGTTAAATCACGACGCCCTGGATTGCTTCGCTGCGCTCGCAATGACGAGGGCGTATATCGTCGGGTTTACTGACCGAGCAGCTTGAGCACGTCCTTCTGGCTCTGATTGGCCTGTGCCAACATCGCGGTGGAGGCCTGGGCCAGGATCTGGGCACGGGCGAGCTTGACGGATTCGTCGGAATAATCGGTGCCCGCGATCCGCGAGCGCGCTTCCGACAGGTTGGTTGTCCCGCTGGTCAGCGTGTTGACGGCGGATTGCAACCGGCTAGCCGTAGCACCAAGTTTACCCTGTGCGCTGTTCACCTTTACAAGTAGCTCATCTACGCGCTTGAGCGTGTTTTCAGCCCGATAAGGATTGGCCACGCTCATTTCTTCCGTCATGCCAATCATCCGTTCGCTCCACCAGCCTTCTTTGCCATCAACGGAAGTGCTATGATATGATGATGATTCTCCAGACGAGTAACCGGAAGCGTACCATTGATCTCCAATATTCTGAGTAACGATATTTCCAACATCTTTAAGTGTAATGCTTCGGCCTGCCACTCTGCCTTTTGCAACGTAGTCATCGAACGTTATCAGGTGGGTCTGGCTCGACACTGACATCGATGTTAGTGTCAAAGATCCAGAATTTCGTCTATTGTAATAGGTCGGTATGGGCGGAATATCTACGCTGATATTGTCGCCCTGGCCGGATGGGCCTGCTTGTATGGCGATGGAGGTGCCTGTCTTTGGCGGGAGATCATTCGGGCCGTATCGATAGAGATCCGTATCGAACAGGGATACTCCGTTGAAGGATGCCTTGGTCAGAGTTTCCGAAATTTGCATCGTGATGGCATTGGCTTCAAGATCGAGCGCCGCGCGATCGTTTGCACTATACGTCCCCGACCCCGCCTGCACCGCAAGTTCGCGAACCCGTTGCAGCATGTTGGACACCTCGGTCAGCGAGCCATCGGCGGTCTGGACCAGCGAGACGCCGTCCATCGCGTTGCGGATGCCCTGCGTCATGCCGCGAATCTGCGCGGTCATCGAACTGCTGATCGCCAGCCCGGCGGCGTCGTCCTTGGCCGAGTTGATCCGCTGGCCCGAGGATAGCCGCGCCATCGCCTGAGCCAGATCGGTATTGGCGCGCTGTGTTGCAGCCATCGCACGAAGCGCGGCGCCGTTGGTGTTGATGACCGTCATGGTAACTCCCATCCCGTGACGAACGCAGGGAAATCCCCACGCGCGAACGGGATGGTTGACGCGATTTAACCATGATGGGCTATCCGGGGTTTTCCCGGATAGGCGGCGATCAGCCTTTGAAAAATGGGCGGAATGGTCCGATCAGGATTGCGGGGCCGGATCGCCCGCCGCGATCACCCGCGCCCCCTGACGCAGGCGGGTGCCGTCCGAAAAGGTCAGCAGCAGCGACAGGATGCGCCCCGGCTTCACGCCCGGGTTCATGTCATAGAGCATGACATGCCGACCGCCCGGCGCGAAAGGCACGGTTGCGCCGGCGGGGATGGGGACGCGGTCGACCTTCTTCATCGCCATGCCGCCCTCATGCATTTCGCTGGTGATCGCCACGTCGCTGCTGACCGAGATCAGGTCGAGCGGCTTGGGGCCGCCATGGACGATGAAATAGGCGGCGGCCGGTCGGCCGGGGACGGCGGCCAGGCGTACCCAGCCTTCCTCGGCATATAAAGCGGGCTTCTCGGCGCATCCGCCGAGCGGCGCGCCCATGGCCAGTGCGCAAAGACCCAGAAAAACAGCGCGCCGCATGACATACCCTCTCAATTCGGCAAATCCCGAAGCCATCCTAGGTTCCATCCAATCTTGCGGCAACGGAACGCCCACCTATATCCGCCTCGTGAACGGGGTTTTCGGGTTGCCGCTTTCGGGACCGGGCGACCCCGGCATTTGACTTCCAGACTATGTTCTTGAGGGGCATTTAGAGACTTATGGCAAAAGTGATCGGCATCGACCTCGGCACCACCAACAGCTGCGTCGCTGTCATGGAGGGCGGCAAGCCCAAGGTGATCGAGAATGCGGAAGGCGCGCGGACCACGCCGTCGATCGTCGCCTTCGCCAAGGACGGCGAGCGCCTGATCGGCCAGCCGGCCAAGCGCCAGGCGGTAACGAACCCGGACAACACCATCTTCGCGGTGAAGCGCCTGATCGGCCGTCGCTTCGACGATCCCGTCACCAAGAAGGACACCGAGCTGGTCCCGTACACGATCGCGCGTGGGCCCAATGGCGACGCGTGGGTCAATGCGGGTGGTAAGGATTACAGCCCGTCGCAGATCTCGGCCTTCACGCTGCAGAAGATGAAGGAAACCGCTGAGAGCTATCTTGGCGAGACGGTGACCCAGGCGGTCATCACGGTTCCCGCCTACTTCAACGACGCGCAGCGTCAGGCGACCAAGGACGCCGGCCAGATCGCCGGTCTCGAAGTGCTGCGCATCATCAACGAGCCGACCGCGGCTGCTCTGGCCTATGGCCTGGAGAAGCAGGACGGCAAGACGATCGCGGTCTATGACCTTGGCGGCGGCACGTTCGACATCTCGATCCTCGAGATCGGCGACGGCGTGTTCGAGGTGAAGGCGACCAACGGTGACACCTTCCTGGGCGGCGAAGACTTCGACAACAAGATCGTCGACTTCCTGGCGTCGGGCTTCCAGAAGGACGAGGGCATCGACCTCACCAAGGACAAGCTGGCGCTCCAGCGTCTGAAGGAAGCGGCCGAAAAGGCGAAGATCGAGCTGTCCTCGGCCCAGTCGACCGAGGTCAACCTGCCCTTCATCACCGCCGACCAGAACGGCCCGAAGCATCTGGTCAAGACGATCACCCGCGCCGATCTGGAGCGTCTGGTCGAGGACCTGATTCAGCGCACGCTGGAGCCTTGCAAGAAGGCCCTAGCCGATGCGGGCATGAAGGCCGACGAGATCGCCGATGTGGTGCTGGTGGGCGGCATGACCCGCATGCCGCGCGTCCGTGAGGTCGTGAAGAACTTCTTCGGCAAGGACCCGCACACCGGCGTGAACCCCGACGAAGTCGTCGCCATGGGTGCGGCGATCCAGGCGGGCGTGCTGCAGGGCGACGTCAAGGACGTGCTGCTGCTCGACGTGACCCCGCTGTCGCTGGGTATCGAGACGCTGGGCGGCATCATGACCAAGATGATCGACCGCAACACGACGATCCCGACCAAGAAGAGCCAGGTCTATTCGACCGCCGATGACAACCAGAACGCGGTGACGATCCGGGTCTTCCAGGGCGAGCGCGAGATGGCGCAGGACAACAAGCTGTTGGGTCAGTTCGACCTGGTCGGCATTCCCCCTGCACCGCGCGGCGTGCCGCAGATCGAGGTCACGTTCGACATCGACGCCAACGGCATCGTCAACGTCTCGGCCAAGGACAAGGGCACCGGCAAGGAGCAGCAGATCCGCATCCAGGCTAGCGGTGGCCTGTCGGACAACGACATCGACCAGATGGTTCGCGACGCGGAGAAGTTCGCCGAAGAGGACAAGAAGCGTCGTGCCGAGGCCGAGGCCAAGAACAACGCCGAATCGCTGATCCACACCACCGAGCGTCAGCTGGCCGACAATCGCGACAAGGTCGACGCGTCGCTGAAGTCGGAGATCGAGGCGGCGATCGCCGAGGCCAAGACGGCGGTTGAGGGTGGCAACCCCGACACGATGAACGAGAAGGCGCAGGCGCTCGCCCAGGTCGCGATGAAGCTGGGCCAGGCCATCTACGAGAAGCAGCAGCAGGCCGAGGCTTCGCCTGCCGCTGATGCCGGTGCGGCCAAGCAGGACGATGTGGTCGACGCCGAATTCTCGGAAGTCGACGACACCAAGTAAGGCTGTCGGCCCGGGGGAGGATCGGGGGGGGA
>NZ_JBNNOB010000178.1:0-5827 GCF_050274375.1 Sphingomonas sp. NPDC019816 | reverse complement strand
TCAGCCCCGCGCAGTTCGAACGAACCGCGTCACGCTGAGCAAATGCCTCTCCACTTAAGCGGGGCAAGTCCACTGCGCATTTCCGCAACGGTTGCGTATCCGCCCATGTCACTCGGCAGTGCCAAAAGATTGCGCTTCTGCGCAGTCGTCAGTTCCTTGAGCATCCGACGCTCGTCAAACGACAGTTCATCGCTCATTGACTACATCCTTATTCGCAAGCTCGAGCAGCACATCTGCATGGCAAGGCTGATCGAGTGGACACCAGCAGGCGAGGTTCTTGCCGCGCAGTTCGGGCAACCGCCGCTGCGCATTGCCCCAAATGCCTTTGGTCGTCATCTTCCAGCGGTAAAGCTCGACAGCCTTGGCAACGGCTTCTGCCTTCGTTGCGAACCAGAACCCGGCAAGGCGGTCGGGACGCAGTGCGCATAGCCATGGCCCGCTAAGGACATGCTCTCCGGTTTCATCGACCGTCTCGCCATCCCAGTGCATCTGTCCGCGATGGACGGTATGTGGATTGCCCCAGAATCCAGGCCGCGCGACCGAAACCGTATTTTCCGGCATCCTCCAACCCTTCTTGCGCGATAGCTGGACGCGCTTCGGTTCCTGCATCACTCCCGCCCCTCCCCGTGCGAGAGGGCGGCGTCGATAAAGTCGACGGTCGTTTCAGCGGGTCCGTGCCAAATCGTGTCCGTGATCGAATGAAGGTTCAGCCCGTTTTCGTTGTGGAGGTCATCGCGAACGGCGCGCAACACCTCCCGCAACCGCTCCACCTCCCCCGCCGGGACCGCATCGCCCGCGCGGCTGTCGAGGGCGGCGAGGCGATTACCCACAGCCGTCATGAATTGCGTGAACTCGGGGTCGAGATGCTCGCGCGCCTGCATATGGCATTGGTCCGCAAGGGTCTTGGTCGACCAGCTTGCAAACAAGCCCTCGCGCACAGCATCCGGCGTCTGTCGGGTGGTCATGCTGCGGTCCTTTCAAATAAGTCCTTACCGCTATCGAGCCGTTTCTTTGCCAGACTTGCGTAGACCGGAGATAATTCAATCAGTATTGATTCCCGACTGATTTGACCGGCCACTAAGCCAGTGGTCCCCGATCCGCTGAAAGGGTCTAGGACAATGCCGTCGACAGGACATCCAGCTTCAATGCATCGCTTTGCCAATTCTTTAGGGAACGGCGCGACGTGGTCCTTTTGTCCTCGCTCAGGTTCAATATGCCAGACGCTTTGTTCAGGCAAAGACGCTCGGTCGAACCAATACCTTCTAGACTTGGACAGCAAAAATATCGTCTCATGCTGTCGATAGGGCCTATCGCGCACACTCGGTTCTACGAAGGCGGTCGGACGGCACCAAATAATTTCCTGGCGCACGGTCCAGCCATCCGCTTGAAGCGCGTGCGCCAGTCGCCAAGGGATGCCCAGCAAGGACTTTTTGGGTAAGCCCATGCCAGGCGTATCAAGCCATCGTTTCTTTTCTTTCTGGCGCATCCAGTTGCGGTTCGGGCTGCGCGGATCGGAGCCGCACGGTTGGCCATTGCCTGAATAAACGCTGTCGCCGATGTTCAACCACAGCGTGCCGTCGTCGCGCAGCACGCGCCGGACTTCCCGGAAGACCTCGACCATGCCAGCAATGTACTGTTCAGGAGTCGCCTCAAGGCCCATCTGGCCGTCAACACCGTAATCACGCTGGCCGAAATATGGCGGGCTGGTCACGCAGCAATGAACACTGGCGGCCTGGAAGGTTGCCAGCACCTCACGGCAATCGCCTTCAATAATGCGAGTCCTCATGCCTTCCCCCCATCGCAGGCGTCAAGAACACGGTTCAAGGCGCACATCGATTGGAATGCTCCGGGCTTACGATCTTCATGAGCCGCCTTCATTCTATCGCGCTCGGCGATGAGCGCGGCTCGTAACCCCTCCCCCTGGCGGATCGCGTCTGCGGAGAGGGTGGAGAGGGCTTCCTTGGCGATACGCTGAATAGTGCCGATGTCGCTGGCGATGGCATAGGCCATACCGCTCAACTTGGCACCTTCAGCATCCGCCATGCGCTGAAGATAGCCCAGCGGATTGCAGACATCTTCGAGTGCCTGGCGGTACGCCGCCTCGCGCACCCGCTCCACCGCCTCCCGATCCATCGCGGGCGGGGCGGCGCGGGTGAACAGCGGCGTTTCGGTGTAACCGGCCTCAAGCAGCTTGCGCGCATATTCACCGTTGCAGTCCAACACCAGCTCTTTGCCGACGCCAGTCAGTTCGTAAAAGTAGGCAACGGGCTCGTTATTTTGGATGTCAGCCACGGGCGGCCTCCTCATTGCGTCGAATGCGGGCTTGCAAGCGGGCAAAATTCTCCGGCTTTTCAAAGAACCGGATGGCGGCCTTGGCGCGCTTGTTGGCAATATCCCGGCGCGCTTTCAGGCGCTCGGCTTGCTCCTTGCCCACACGTTTGGCGTCGAACGCCTTCAAGTCCATGTATCGGGCTAGGCAGGCATGAAGCTGCTTCTGGTCTAAAGCTTGGTCAGCCACGGGCATAACTCCATTTCTTCTCGACCGCCGCGAACAGAGCGCAGCAATCGGGGCATTCGGGTTTCGGGAGATGCGGCGGCAGGGCTTCCCGCTTGCCGCACGGGTGATGATAGACCGCCATCTGGCCATAGCTGGGGATTGGCGGGCGGGCGGCGCAGAGGTGGGTCATGCGACACCGGCCTTGGCGGGCTTCATGATCGAAGCCTCAACCCATGCTCGCATCCGCTTCCACCGCGCTTCTGGAGTCTCGTTGTACCAGCCCGCCTCGTCGTTCATGTATTCGATCTCGCGGACCAGTGGCTCAGCGATACCGAAAGCGTCTGCGATGGGGCCGGGATCTTCTGGGTCCAGCTTAGCCATATCAACACCCCGAACTTTGCCGAGACTGCCGATGGTGCAGACGTTGTCCTCACGTTCCAAATCACCGGCGATCAGCCGTTTTTCCGGCATGGCGTCGAGTGCGTCCGCCAACTCGCGGAGGAAAGCCTGACCGCGCTTTCCCTTGATGGAGCTGGCCACGGCACCACGCCAGCGAATGTGCGCCCACTGGTCGAAGTCATAATCTTCGGTGTATCCCGCGCGGCTCATTCCCCCGCCTCCCCCATGTCCTCATTCCCGTCGTGCTGGCTGCTCAGAGATTGCGATCCAGCGGCAACGCGCTTTTCACCAGCGTTGGGGTCAAGGGTGGTGGTGTCGATGGCCTGTTCGAGGGCATCGAGGCGCGACAGGTTCTGCACTGGCTCAGGCTGGGCTTCCTGCATCTGCGGCGCGGGCTGATGCTCGACGGCCATGGTCTCGTCGCGCTCAAAGATTGCCTCGATGTCGGTTGCCTGAGGAAGCCGCTTCGCATGGTGCCGGATGACCGTCTTGATGGCACCCTCGTCCTCAAACGTGGTCCACATCAGGCTGCTCGCGCCACGGCCTTGGTTCTTGGCCTTGTCGATCCGCCATTTCGGCATGTAGTCCCGGCTCTTGGTGCCGTCCTTGAACGTGACGATGCTGTACGCACCGATGACCTTGCCGGGATCGCCTTCTTCATAGGGCTTGTGGAAGATGCGTTGATCATCGCCCAGCAACCGTTCGAACTGGTCCTTTTCATAGACCGCCGCCACGTCCCACGACGCGACTTCTCCCGAGCGGCGCACCTTCTGCATGATGCCTGCGACCATAGGCATCCATTGCGCCTTGCCCTTGAACGGGACGATCGCGCCTTCCCGGCCGTCCGGCAGCAAACCGTCCTGCGCGGCGCGTACCAGTGCTGTGAATAGCGAGGCGCGCTCGACCTTATTGCCGTCCAGAAGATCGGGGTTGGTCTGGACGGCCGTTGTGGCCACGCGCCGGAACTTGTCGACGCTGATATGGCTGGGCAGCGCCATCTTGATCTCGTTCGTGCGGTGATCCAGAGCCTGGCGGAATGCCTCGACGGGATGAACGCGACGTTCTGCGAGTTGCGTGGCCATGATTATGCCTCCAGTGCTTTGAGTTTTTGCTGTTTGCGAAGCTTCGAGCATGTTTTGCAGCCGCCGCTGCGCTCAACATTTGCAGGCGTTCGAGCGTGGCCGCGAATGCAATGGCTGCGTTGATTTGGGGCGCGCCATCGGTTCTTCCGGAACATATCCCGCGTGTTGTCTATGGGTGCACCCAAGAACATGTGGTTGGGATTGACGCAGATCGGCGTGTCACAACGGTGGCAGACGAACTGGTCTTCTGGACTTGCCACTAACGCGGCATATGCGGCGCGATGTGCAAGCTGCTCCTTGCTATTAGCAATCCAGTATGATCCGTACCCGCCAGAAAAAGCAGCAGCATTCCATAACCAGCATCCGCTATTAGGCTCTGGTGAAACCTTATCCCAAAAGCGAGACGGCAAGCGGACATCTCCAAAATGCACGGGGGTCATGCTTTCACCTCACGCAGATCAAATCTGCGATAGCCCTTCCGTCCGCGAATGATTTCACCCTGCTTCGCCTCGCGATCGGGCGTGTCCTTGGTGCGATTTGCGGTCAGACGGTGGCCGGGCAGCAGCGCGACGCCAGCCGTGCCGATGCGTTCGATCAGCCGGGTCTTGGCGACTTCCATGTCGGTTTCGGCTTCGTCGCGGCGGGCCTTGGCGTCGAGGAAGTCCATCGCTTCCTGCTCGGCATCCAAGCTCTCGCGAAGGTCCGCTACCTCGTCAGTCGGCTGACCCAGCGCTTCGACCAGTGTCTTGCCGTCGCGGGCATAATCCACAGGCGGGGCGCGATCGGCCTCGACGTCAGCCCAGAACTCGGCAACGCGGCGCTCGATCTCAGCATAGACCTTCGGCTTGAACGGCAGCGGGAAGCGGCGGGGATCATTGCCGCCGACCAGTGTGATGATTTCGCACCACTCGACGCCAGCCAGACCGGCATAGGTCTGCGCCTGAAGCTGGTAATTGAGCGGTGGCTCATCGCCCCATCCCTTGGCCACCAGCCAGTCAGCCGTCTTGATCTCCAGCACGCCCACGCCGCGCTCAGGGCAGCGGACAAGCTGGTCAGGATGACCACCCAAGCCGTTGCCATTGGTCAGTCGCTTTGGCGTCTCGACGCGCTCATAGCCCCACAGGCGACAGGCGATCTCGACAACCACAGGCTCCAGCATGACGCCGCAGAAAATGCGCATGTCGGCGGGCACGCCATTGGTGACGGCATTGAACTCCGGCGTAGCGATCGTGCCGCGCTTACGGTGGAACAGCTCGAACTTCGTCAGCCACGGACTGGCGTCGAACAGAGCAGCCACCTCCCCGGCGCCTACGACAGAGGCGCGGAACGCCTCGTCGCTCAGGGACAGGTCCACGGCGCTCATACCGCCAACCCCAGCGCGAGCCAAGCGAACGCACCGATCGCGATGAACCCAGCCAGCACAGCGAGGATTTCCCCGACGCTAAACCGCACGACGATCCAGTCCTGATCGCCCTCCATCGCCTGCAACCGCCCGCCAGCCCGCTCCCGCTGCGCATCGGTCATATGCGACTGCACCGTGTGGTTGCGGCCGATCAGGGTGATGCTGCGGGGGGTCATGCGAAGCGCTCCAGATAGAGGGCTTCCCGGCGATCTTCGGCACGACGCTCGGCGGCATCGTCAAGCATGTCGCGGTAATGCGCCATGCACTCGGCCAGCAGGTCGTCGTCTTCGTAAAGGTCGTCGGGAATGATAATAAGTGGGTCCGCCGGGCTAATGTCGATGATCTCGACACTTGAGGTGGTCCCGCCTTCTTGGACAGGTTTGCGGCTAAGTTAAGCTAATCCCGGTTGTCATTCACGCCGCCTGTTTGATCATCAGATCATGGGGG
>NZ_JBNNOB010000177.1:0-5999 GCF_050274375.1 Sphingomonas sp. NPDC019816 | reverse complement strand
TCTGGGGGGCGAGGGGATTCCGATAGGGTGGGTAGGCGGGGAGCGGAGGAGGTGGGGAGGAGCTGCGGTGGGCTCTGCCCCTCGTGGGAAAGTGGGGTCATCCGGCCCTGCGCCCGACGCGAATTCCTTAACCCTCTTTCCGCTATCGGCTTGGGACATAGAGGACCGATCGGAAGGGCAATAGCGCGTTGCGGGTGGCGAGGCGGACGATAAGGCGGATGGTGCAGGGCTGGCTGGTCCTGCTCGCGCTGACGCTGATCGCCGGCCTGGTCATGGTGACGCGAGCGGGCCGGCCAGCAACAGGTCGCGTGACGCCCGGTGCCGCCACATCATCGCCCCAGGCCCCGGCCACGTCCCCATCCGCACCCGATGCCCTGCCTGCTGCGGACGGCAGTACCGGAACGGTCGCGCTTCCCGCCCTGCCCATCCCGCCCGAAGCGCCCGGCACGGATGCGACGATCGTCGCGGCCCGGCCCTTCCGATGGGGGGCCGCGCCCGCGATCGATCGCGCGCGCGCGATGGAATGTCTGACCGCCGCCATCTATTACGAGGCTGGCGGCGAAAGCATCGACGGGCAGCGGGCGGTAGCGCAGGTGGTACTGAACCGGGTCCGCCACCCCGCCTTTCCGTCCAGCGTCTGCGGCGTCGTCTATCAGGGCGTGGAGCGCCGCCATTGCCAGTTCAGCTTCGTGTGCGACGGCGCTTTGTCCCGCGTGCCCGCCACCGCCGGCTGGGCGCGGGCCGCGCGGATCGCGGCGGCGGCGCTGTCGGGCGGCGTATTCGCGCCGGTCGGGCTCGCTACCCATTACCATACCTTCGCGGTCACTCCGGCCTGGAACCGGGCGATGGTGATGACCGACATAGTCGGCGCGCATCTCTTCCACCGGTGGAAGGGCTATTGGGGGACGGCGGCAGCGATGGGTCGCGCCTATGGGGGGCGAGAGGTCATTCCTGACGCGCCCCCGGTCGCGCAAGCCACGACACCGTCGGAGGTGGCGGGGGTGGCGATCCCCGTTCCGCCCCCGCCGCAGCCCCCATCGACACCGAAGCCGTCCAGCGCTGCGCCCGCCCCGGCGCCGACGGCGGTATCCCCGGGCAACGGCGCGATCATCAGTGACCGACTGGCGCGGTCGGGCGAGATATTGGACAAATGGAAGGACAGCGGCCGACCGCTCGATCGGCCGGCGGGGCCGCCCCCGACATCCTCGGCGACCGCCCCGCGCTGACCGTTCAACGGCGATAGTTGCGGTCGTGCTTCTCGTAGCGGACCTGGCGGCTCAGCATGGCATAGCGGCGGTCCAGGTCGCGACGCTCCGAGACGGACAGCCCGCCGCCCGACCGGCGATAGCGATATTCAAGCTGGTTCAGCTGGCGCAAATCGCCCCGCAGGCGAACCGCCTCGCGCCGGTTCAGTGCGCCCGAGCGAATGCCCTGATCGATCCGGCGGTCCAATTGCGCCTGACGCTGCGCGATCGGTGTCCAGCGCTGCGCCTCGGCGATCGTCGGAACCGCGATGGTGGCGACGCCCAGCGTCGCGAGGATCATGGCCTTCATCTTGCTACTCCCAAAACAAACGGGCGAATACTGGCCCGCAGTTGCAATATGGGAATGGCCGTTCGCAAAGCTGTGACGCCTTGCCCATGAAACTGTCACCAATTGTCGCAAGTCGGCGCGGTTCGTTCAGCTTTACGGCGGCGGCATACCATCCAGTTCACGAAGCCGTGCGACGATGGCGTCTTCCAGGCGATAGATGTCGGTCAGCGCGGCGACCGGGTGCCGCGTCTCGACCTTGCCCAGGAAGGTGCCGACATAGCGGGTCGTCGGGCTGTTGAAATGCAGCCGGGCGAGCGACTTGCGGTTGTTGTCGTCGAGCAGGATCGCGCAATAGGATTTGGAGTCACGGATCACGACCCGTTCGGGATCGACGTGTCGCGCGGCGATCGCCTGGACGATGCGGAAGCCGGCGATCTCGTCCTCGGTGGTGATGATGCCCGCGCCGTCCGACATGTCGTCCGACGCGCCTTCCTCGATGATGTCGGGCGCGGGATTGGCGACGTTCAGCGCGGAGGTCAGCCGCTCGTTCACCCGGTCGCGGATCAGCGTCGCGATCGAACTGGTCAGGGCGGCGTGATACTGCTCCTTCATCGCTGCATTGGCGCGACCGTTATAGAGACGCGCCATCATCATCCGCACGAAATCCTCGGACGGATGCGCGAATTCCTTTTCCAGTTCGATCCGCAGCTGCGACTGGAGCTTCAGTCGCCCGGCCTCGGCGATGATGAGGTCGATGTCGAACGAGGATTTGGCGAAGCGTTCGAGGATCGCCGGATCGGTGCGGCGGATGCCGTCCATCGAAAAGACGAAGAACGGCTTTTCGTCCATCTTGTTGGGCTGTTCGGTGTCGGAATAGAATTGATAGACCACGCCGTTGGTCAGGATCGCCACCCGCGCCTCGGTCGTCGCGAAATAGCGGAAGAGTTGCGAGGCGTGCTTCAGGTCGAGTTCGATCGAAGACGGTTTGCATTCGATCAGGATGGACAGCCGCCCGTCGATGACCAGCGCATAGTCGACCTTCTCGCCCTTCTTGATCCCGACGTCCGCCGTGAATTCGGGCACCACCTCGGCCGGGTTGAACACGTCATAGCCCAGCGCCTGGATGAAGGGCATGACCAGGGCGGTCTTGGCTGCCTCCTCGGTCAGCAGCAGTTCGCGGTGCTGTGCGGTCCGCTTTTCCAGTTCGACCAGCTTCGTCGCCAATTCCATCGCCATCCCCCGTTCCGATCGGTCAGGAATAGGCGAAGCGGATACCAAAAGGCCGGCCAAACGCATCCGAAACGGAGGCGACCGACCGGCCCGTCGGACCGATGATCGGCTCAGCGGATCAACGGCAGCGAACGTTGTTCCGTTCGATCGCACGACCCGCCAGCGCGCCGCCGGCCGCACCGAGCAGCGTGCCCAGGGTCTGCGAACCGCCCGAGGTGATCGCCGCGCCCAGCGCACCGCCGGCGATGCCGCCGACGATCAGGCCGGTGGTGCCGTCGTTGCGGCGGCAATAATAGCGGCCGTCCTGCCCGACATAGACGCGGTCGTTGCGACCCAGCCGGCGCTCGCGATAGCGGGGATTGTCGACATAATAACGGTCGGCATAATAGCCGCCATAGGCGGGATCCGGTCGGTTATAGTCATACCCACCGCCAAGTCCGCCGCCCAGACCACCATAGGTCGAGCACCCCGAAACCAGCGTCGCGGCCGCAACCAGGCCGAGTGTCAGTACGCGCATCACATCCTCCCTCGTGGGTGATGCGGATGGAAGCGCGCAGCGTGGGGAAAGGTTGCGATATGTTAACCGGGTTTTGTGTGGGGCCGGCGGATGGTCAAAAGCGAAGGGTGCACGCCGGCTTCGCTCGATGCGAACGGGAGCAGGATTGTTTGGCAACCCATCCTCACTCTTTACGATATACCGTTGGCCGATCCCCAGGCCCGTTCCGCCTGAGCGACGTCGAAGGCCATGGGACCCGGTCCTCCCCAATACGGGGCGGTGGCAGCGCGCGGCGCTGACGGAGGAGGCGTGCGAGACAAGACATCCCAGTCGGAAAGCCCCCTCCACCACCGCTACGCGGCGGTCCCCCTCCCCGTGCCGGGGAGAGCCGTTACTCCGCCGCCTGCGCCTGCCCCTTGTCGAGCAACGGCTTGAGATACTTCCCCGTAAAGCTGCGCGGTTCGGCGGCGACCACCTCGGGCGTGCCGACCGCAACGATCTCGCCGCCCTTGACGCCGCCTTCGGGGCCGAGATCGACGATCCAGTCGGCGGTCTTGATGACGTCGAGATTATGCTCGATCACCACCACCGTATTGCCCTGTTCGACCAGCGCGTGGAGTACTTCGAGCAGCTTGCGCACATCCTCGAAGTGCAAACCCGTGGTCGGCTCGTCCAGGATATAGAGCGTGTTGCCCGTCGCGCGGCGTGACAGTTCCTTGGCCAGCTTCACCCGCTGCGCCTCGCCGCCCGACAGGGTCGTCGCCTGCTGGCCGACCTTGACGTAACCGAGCCCGACCTCGACCAGCATCGCCATCTTGTCGCGGATCGGCGGCACCGCCTGGAAGAACTCGGCGGCGTCCTCGACGGTCATGTCGAGTACATCGGCGATCGAGTGGCCCTTGAACTTCACCTCCAGCGTCTCGCGATTGTAGCGCGCGCCGTGGCAGACGTCGCAGGTCACATAGACGTCGGGCAGGAAGTGCATCTCGATCTTGAGCACGCCGTCGCCCTGGCACGCCTCGCACCGACCGCCCTTGACGTTGAAGCTGAACCGGCCGGGTTTATAGCCGCGCGCCTGCGCCTCGGGCAGCCCGGCGAACCAGTCGCGGATCTGGGTGAAGGCACCGGTATAGGTCGCCGGATTCGAACGCGGGGTGCGGCCGATCGGCGACTGGTCGATGTCGATCACCTTGTCGAGATGATCGAGCCCGGTGATCTTTTCATGCTTGCCCGCCAGGATGCGCGCGCCGTTCAGCGTGCGCGCGGCGGCGGCGTAAAGGGTGTCGATGGTGAAGCTCGACTTGCCCGAGCCCGACACGCCGGTGATGCAGGTGAAGGTGCCGAGCGGAATGCTCGCGGTCACGCCTTGGAGGTTGTTGGCGGTCGCCTTGTGAACGGTCAGCTTCTTGCCCGACCCCTTGCGGCGCTTGGCGGGCACGGCGACCTCGCGCGTACCGTTCAGATAGTCGGCCGTCACGCTGGTCTTGGACTTGAGCAACTGTTTGAGCGTGCCGTGCGCAACGATCTGCCCGCCATGCACGCCAGCACCCGGCCCCATGTCGATGACATAGTCGGCAGTGCGGATCGCATCCTCGTCATGCTCGACGACTAGCACGGTATTGCCCAGGTCGCGCAACCGCCGCAGCGTCGCGAGCAGCATGTCGTTGTCGCGTTGGTGCAAGCCGATCGACGGCTCGTCAAGCACATAGAGCACGCCCGACAGGCCCGAGCCGATCTGCGACGCCAGCCGGATGCGCTGGCTCTCACCACCGGACAGCGTGCCGCTGGTCCGGTCGAGGTTGAGATAATCGAGCCCGACATTGTTGAGGAAGCCCAGCCGCTCGACGATCTCCTTGAGGATCGGCTGCGCGATGGCGCGCTGCTGGTCGGTCAGATGTTCGGGCAGGCCGGTGAAGAAGGCCAGCGCATCGACCACCGACAGATGCGTGGCGTACGAAATGTCCTGCATGGCGATCTTGACCGCCAGCGCCTCGGGCTTCAACCGCGCACCGTGGCAGACTTCGCAGGGCTGCGACGACTGATAGTTGGACAGTTCCTCGCGCATCCAAGCGCTTTCGGTCTGGAGCATGCGGCGGTTGAGATTGCCGATCACGCCCTCGAACGGCTTCTTCACGTCATAGGACTTCTTGCCGTCGACGAAGGTCAGCGTGACCGCCTTGCCCTTGGTCCCGTGCAGGATCGCGTCGCGGACCTTGTCCTCCAGATCCTTCCACGGCGTCTCCAGCGAGAAGCCGAACTCGCGCGCCAGGCTGCCCAGCACCTGCATATAATAGGGGCTGGGCGGGTTGGACTTGGCCCAGGGCACGACCGCGCCCCTCTTGATCGACAGTTCGTGATTGGGAACGACGAGGTCTTCGTCGAAGATCAGCTTTTCGCCCAGACCGTCACAGGCCGGGCACGCCCCCTGCGGTGCGTTGAACGAGAACAGGCGCGGCTCGATTTCGGAAATGGTGAAGCCAGAAATCGGGCAGGCAAACTTTTCCGAAAACACGATCCGGCCATCCGGCGCGTTGTTGCCCAGCACCGCCGATTTGGGCGTGGCGGGCTCGACCGGATCGGCGGGGTCGACATAGGCGAGGCCATCCGCCAGCTTCAGCGCGGTCTCGAAACTGTCGGCCAGGCGTGTGGCGATGTCCTCGCGCACGACCAAGCGGTCGACCACCACCTCGATGTCATGCTTGAACTTCTTGTCGAGCGCTGGGGCCTCGTCGATCTCGTA
>NZ_JBNNOB010000176.1:0-6023 GCF_050274375.1 Sphingomonas sp. NPDC019816 | reverse complement strand
GGCGTGGTGAGCCAGGGCGCGACCGCCGCCGCCGCGCTGTCCGACAACGCCGCACGGATGCAGCGCGTGCTCGCCGCGGTGAAGCGTGCCGGCGTCGCCGATCGCGACATCCAGACCGCGACCGTGCAGCTTCAGCCGCAATATCGCTATGGCGAGAATGTGCCGCCGGTCATCACCGGCTATCAGGCGACCAACACGCTCAACATCCGCTTCCGCGACATCGCCCGGGCGGGCGGCGTGCTCGACGCGCTGGTCGCGCAGGGGGCCAACCAGATCGACGGACCCAATTTGTCGCTCGACAATCCCGATGCCGCGCTCGACGAGGCCCGGATCGACGCGGTGAAGCGCGCCCGCGCACGCGCCGATCTGTATGCCAGGGCGGCGGGCCTGCGCGTCTTGCGCATCGTGTCGATCAGCGAAAACGGCGAGAATCCAGGCGGGCCGGAACACCCGATCATGCTGCGCGCCATGGCGGCCGAAGCCGCGCCGCAGACCAAGATCGCGCCGGGCGAACGTGACGTGACCGTCAATATCTCGGTTCGCTTCCTGCTGGGCTGACCCCGCCTCGCCCCCATGTCCGGGCATGGGGGCCCCGCCCTGTCGGCCGGCGCACGGTAGCCGGTGGCCGGACGATGGGGCGAAGGAACGCCGTCCTCCGGCACTGGCGCTCCGCCTCCATAAGAAAAGAGCCGCCCGGTCGCCCGGACGGCCCTTTCACCTTCGTCAGGATGGGAGCGGATTAACGCACCCGACCACGACGAACCAGGTTCACGATCGCCAGCAGGACGACGGCGCCCAGCAGCGAAACGAGGAACGAGTAGATCGACAGACCGGCGTTGTTGATCGAGCCGCCAGCAAAGATCAGGCCGCCGATGAACGCGCCGATGATACCGACGATGATGTTCAGGAAGATGCCCTGCTGGGCGTCAGTACGCATGATGATGCTGGCCAGCCAGCCGATGACACCACCGATGATAAGCCACAGGATGATACCCATTGTCTTTCCCTCCGTTGGGCCCGCGAGCGGGACACGGGGAAAAGACGTGCGAATGGGCCTACTTGTTCCGTGCGCGTATCGTCAATTCGACGTAAAATCGATTTGTCAATATTTCTGCTGGCGTTCGTAGAGCGAGCGGTAATGCTGAATCCGCGTGACGCGCAGGCCCGGCATGCCCGACCGGTCGATCGCGCGCTGCCACCCGGCGAATTCCTCGACCGTCAGGCCATAACGGTCGCACACCTCATCCACCGAGAGCAGGCCGCCATTGACGGCCGCCACCACTTCCGCCTTGCGACGGACGACCCAGCGCGTCGTGCTGGGCGGCGGCAAGCTGTCCAGCGTCAGCGGTTCGCCGAGCGGCCCGATTACCTTTGCGGGGCGGATCTTCTGGTTCTCGATCATCATTACCTCGTCGGGGCTCCCTACCCCATATCGTTTACCAGGGGCCTTATGAATACGGGCCGTTGAACATCACCTATCGCCGTGCGGTTAACGCATCATTCATTCGCTCTCCACCCCCCGAGCGCCCGCGCCATCCCCCCGTTGAACGCCCCGTCCAGCGGAGCGAACAGCGCCGGATCGGGGGCCGCACGCGCGAATCCCGCCTGGACGGCGGCGGTCGGACTGGCGGCCTGACGCGCGGTCACGCCGACCATCAGCACCGCCAGGTCGGGCGGCAACACGGTGAGTTCGGTATCCCGATCGAACCGGTTGAAGCTGAGGTCCAAAAGCGCAATCCATCCCCGTCTGGTCAGACCCCTTCATTATCGGTCGGATATGAAAACACGGTAAAGGTCGTGAACCATTCCCCTTTTTCGACGCCGCGACCATCCCCGCCATCTTCGTCGAGCCGCGTTTTTTGCATGACCCACCGGAAAGGCGTATGAGAGCGGCCATGGAGCAGATGGTGGATTTTCAGCTTGGGGGCGATCCCCGGGCCAAGCGGATCGTGGTGGCGATGTCGGGCGGGGTCGACAGCTCGGTCGTGGCCGCGCTCGCCCACGCCACGGGGGCCGAGACGATCGGCGTCACGCTGCAACTCTATGATCATGGCGAGGCGGTGGGCCGCGCGGGCGCATGTTGCGCCGGGCGCGACATCCGCGACGCGCGCGCGGTCTGCGATCGGCTGGGCATCGCCCATTATGTATTTGATCACGAAGACAGTTTTCGCGAGCAAGTGGTCGATCGCTTCGCCGATGAATATCTCGCCGGGCGCACCCCCATCCCTTGCGTCCAGTGCAATATGGGGCCCAAATTCACCGATCTGCTGAAGCTGGCGCGCGACCTGGGCGCCGATTGTCTGGCGACCGGCCACTATGTCCGCCGCGTCGAGAGCGCGGGCGGCGCGCAGCTGCATCGCGGGGCCGACCCGGCGCGCGACCAGAGCTATTTCCTGTTCGCCACGACGCAAGGCCAGCTCGACTTCCTGCGCTTCCCGCTGGGTGCCCTGCCGAAATCCCGGGTGCGTGAGATCGCCGCCGAACTGGGCCTGGGCGTCGCGGCCAAGCCCGACAGCCAGGACATCTGCTTCGTCCCCGATGGCGACTATGCCGGCCTCGTCAAAAAATTGCGTCCGGAAGCGGATACGCGCGGCGATATCGTCGATCTGGCAGGCACGAAACTGGGCGAGCATCGCGGGCTGATTCACTATACGGTGGGCCAGCGGCGCGGGCTGGAGATCGGTGGGAGCCCCGAGCCTCTGTATGTCGTGCGGCTGGAGCCAGATACCAAGCGCGTCGTCGTCGGCCCGCGCATCGCGCTGGCGGTCGAGGCGGCGCGCCTGACCGGCATGAACGTGCTGGGGCCGCTGGACGGCGCCCTGTTCGCCAAGGTGCGGTCCATGGCCAAGCCGGTGCCCGCCCGCATGATCGGCGACCGGCTGGTGTTCGATGCGCCCGAATATGGCGTGTCGCCGGGTCAGGCGGCGGTGCTCTATGACGGCGACCGCGTGTTGGGCGGCGGCTGGATCGCCGAGACCGAGGCGGCACGCATCGCCGCCTGACGCGTTCATCCGGGCATGACCAGCCCGTCGATCGAAGAGTTGCGCCGCGCCATGGACGCCGCCGCCGAACGCCTCGATTTCGAGGAGGCGCGGGCCTTGCGTGACCGCATTAACCTGCTGCGCGGCGGTGCCGAGGATGCCGATGTCGACACCAGTGGCCTGACCCGCCAGCGACCCGGCGCGATGGGACTTGGCACCAGCCAGTCCCGCCCCGAACGCCCCGAAGGCTGGGTCCCGCCCAAAAAGCCGGATCCAATGACCAAGGGGCGTGGCCGGCGTCAGGGTTGACCGTCCCCGCCGCCCGACGCGCGCCCTTCAGCGAACCGCGAAGGCTCCGCGATATTCAGGCTTCACCGCCGCGACGATCGCGCGGGTCACCGGCAGGGTCACTTCATACGCCCCCTCGGCATAGGAGCCGGCGAGATAGGCGTCGGCGATCAGCCCGATCCGGTCGATCGCCCGGCCATTGGTCGAGCCCAGCAACACCGTCAGATCCTTGACCGGCGGGCAGGTGTTCATCGACGAGACATGGCCCTCGTTGCGTCGCACCTGTTCCGCCTTGAGCCTGGCGCAATATGCGGCGCGGGTCGCGGCCTGCAACGCCGCCACCGAGGTGAACACCGCCTCGGGTTCCAGCCGCCGGTCGGCCTTCTTGTCCCAAAGCAGCCCGTACGACGCCGGCATGCCATGCGCGCCGCCGGTAAAATTATAGCTGTCCCCCGACAGGCTCAGGAAACGCGGCGTGTCGGTTACGACTTTCCAGGTCTTGTCGAACGAATAGGCGTTATAGGGATACCCCCCTTCCGCCGCATGACGGCGACCGGCGGTCCCGCCGCGGGCGGTCTTGGCCTGCATACGGGCACGATCGGCGTCCAGCCATGCCTTCAGCCCCGCGATCCGCGCGGCGGCGGCCGGGTAGACATAGCTGAACTGATAATCGGCGGTCTTCGCCCGGCTCGTCACGGTTTGCGCCATGGCGGGCGCACCGACGGTCGCCAGAACCAACGCGATCATCACCTTGCGCACCACGCGTCTCCTTTCGATCCGCAGGGATTGGACCAGGGGAGCTGTACGGGCGATGAGCGGCAGGGTTCCGCTTGCCGCATCGAACATGCGAACATATATCGAACACATGGCGCAACTCGACACCCGTGAGAAGCTGGCGATCCTGGCGGATGCCGCAAAATACGACGCCTCCTGCGCGTCGTCGGGCACGTCCAAACGCGACAGTCGCGATGGCAAGGGTATCGGCTCGACCGAGGGGATGGGCATCTGCCACGCCTATGCCCCCGATGGCCGATGCATTTCGCTGCTGAAGATCCTGCTGACCAACAGCTGCATCTTCGACTGCCATTATTGCATCAACCGCAAATCGTCGAACGTCCGCCGCGCGCGTTTCACCGCGCAAGAGGTGGTGAACCTGACGCTCGCTTTCTATCGTCGCAATTATATCGAGGGGCTGTTCCTTTCCTCGGGCATCATCAAGTCGTCCAACTACACGATGGAACAGATTGTCGAGGTCGCGCGGTCCTTGCGTGAGGACCACGGCTTTCGCGGCTATATCCATCTGAAGACCATCCCCGATGCCGATCCCGAGCTGGTGCGGTTGGCGGGCGTCCATGCCGATCGTGTGTCGATCAATGTCGAGCTGCCCACGGTCGGTGGTTTGCGGCGGCTGGCGCCTGAAAAGGACGCCGGCCGGATCGAAGGCGCGATGGCCGATGTGAAGGCCGCCATCGAGGATCGCACCGACGCGGCGAAGAAGTACAAGTCCGCCCCCGGCTTTGCCCCCGCCGGCCAGTCGACCCAGATGATCGTGGGTGCGGATGCCGCGACCGACCGCGACATCGTCGGGCGCGCGGCGACCCTTTACGACCGTTTTCGCCTTCGCCGCGTTTATTATTCGGCGTTCAGCCCGATCCCCGACGCCTCCGCCGTGCTGCCGCTGCAACGCCCGCCGCTGATGCGCGAGCATCGGCTGTACCAGTCCGACTGGCTGATGCGCTTTTACGACTATCGCCCCAACGAGGTGGCGGCGGCTGCGGACGAAGCGACGGGCATGCTGCCGCTCGACATCGACCCCAAGCTCGCCTGGGCGCTCAAGTTCCGGCAGCATTTCCCGGTCGATGTAAACCGTGCGCCGCGCGAGATGCTGCTGCGCGTTCCCGGCTTGGGCGTGAAGGCGGTGGACCGGATCATCGCCACCCGCAAATGGCGCAAGCTGCGGCTGGAGGATGTCGGACGGCTGACCGTCTCGATTGCCAAGCTGCGCCCCTTCCTGATTGCCGAGGACTGGCGGCCGGTCGCGCTGGCCGAGCGGGCGGATTTGAAACCGCTGGTGAAGCCAAAGACAGAGCAGCTCGAACTCTTTGCCTGAGCGAGGGCGGAATCGTGAGAGTGATTCGCGGGTGAAACGCGCGCGGCGCTTCGCCGTTGGACCTCGCGAAGGAGACGATCATGGCCACCGCCGAAATCTACGCCGACCTCAAGCGCGATCACGACAAGCAGCGCGATATGCTCAAGGAACTCGCCGAGCTGAAGGGCGACGGTGCCAAGCGCAAGAAGCTGTTCGAGGCGTTCCGCATCGAAATCCAGAGCCACGCCGCCGCCGAGGAGGAATCGCTTTACGCGACCATGCTGGGCGAGCCCGAACTGCGCGACGATGCGCGGCATTCGGTGTCCGAGCATAAGGAGATCGACGATCTGCTCGGCGAGATGATGGACCTCGACTTCGCGTCAGACGAGTGGGAGTCCAAATTCTTCCACATGCGCCATCGTTACGAACATCATATCGACGAGGAAGAGGAAGAGATGTTCCCCGCCGCCGAGAAGGAACTCGACGACGCGACCGAGGAAAAGCTGGCCGACATCTACGAGACCCGCAAGCCCATCGAAGCGAAGGAGGCCAAGGCCAACCCGCCCGGCGCGGACGAGCGCGATTGATTTCGAGGGGCGCTTTTAAAGCGGAAAGGTATCCGCTCCCTGCTCCCCTCCCCTTCAGGGGAGGGGTCGGGGGTGGGG
>NZ_JBNNOB010000175.1:0-6057 GCF_050274375.1 Sphingomonas sp. NPDC019816 | reverse complement strand
CTTCATGAAGGTGTTGGTCATGCGCGGCATCGGCGCATGGGCGAAGCTCTCACGGCGGCCATTGCCGGTCGGCGCGACGCCCATCAGCCGGGCGTTGAGCCGGTCCTGCATATAGCCCTTCAAAATGCCGTCCTCGATCAGCACCACCTCGCGCGTCGGCGTCCCTTCGTCATCGATCGACAGCGAACCGCGCCGGTCGGCGAGGCTGCCGTCATCGACCACCGTGACGCCGGGCGCCGCGACCCGCTCGCCGATCCGCCCCGAAAAGGCCGAGGTGCCCTTGCGGTTGAAGTCACCCTCCAACCCGTGCCCGATCGCCTCATGCAGCAGCACGCCCGGCCAGCCCGGCCCCAGCAGCACGGTCATCTCGCCCGCAGGCGCGGCGACCGAGTCGAGATTGACCAGCGCCTGCTGAAGCGCGACGTCGATGCCCCGCTCCCACGTCTCGCGTGCGACGAGGCGGTCGTACAGGTAACGCCCGCCGATCCCGAAGCTGCCCGTCTCGCGCCGTCCATTCTGCTCGACCACGACCGAGATGTTCAGCCGCACCAGCGGCCGGACATCGGTGGCGACGAAGCCGTCGGCGCGGACGATCTCGACCACGCTCCAGCTGCCCGACAGGCCGACCGACACCTGCACCACGCGGGGATCGCGCGCACGGGCGGCGGCGTCGATCGTCTGGCAGAGCGACACCTTCTCGGCAAAGGGTATCAGGTCGAGCGGATCGGTCGCGGTATAGAGGTGGCGATTGGTCCCCTGCGGCGGCGGCGCGGCGGCGCCCTTGGCGGGATCGATCAGCGCCATGGTCTGCGCGGCACGCTGAATCGCGGCCTCGGACAGTTCGTTGGCGTGGGCAAAGGCGGTCATCTCGCCCGACACCGCGCGCAGGCCGAAGCCCGAATGGGTGTCGTACGCCGCCGTCTTCAGCCGCCCGTCGTCGAAGCCGAACGCTTCGGAGCGCTTATATTGCAGATAAAGTTCGCCATCGTCCGCGCGCGACAGGGCGTTGGCGGTGAGGCGCAGCGCCGCGTCGGGGTCCAGCGTGTCGCGGTAGAGGAACGAGCGGGGGTCGAGAGGCGAGGTCATCGCTGGGATATAGGATGCTTAGGAGAGGTTTAAAATCTCGACTCCAGGAAATCCCCTCTTCTTCTCCCCTCCCGCAGGCGGGAGGGGTCGGGGGAGGGCATGGAGTCTCACCGAGCCTGTCGCCCGTGGCCTTCCCTCCCCCATCCCCTCCCGTCTACGGGAGGGGCGTGAGTCTCATGCGCGTGGGGGCTTAACGCCCGGCGCCGTCGCCGTGATCCGGCAGGCTCGCCTGATCCGCACCATCCGCCGGTCCGCCGATCAGCACGAAACGGCGATCGCAATATCCACAATCGACATAGCCGGTCTCGTCGATCTGCAACCACACGCGCGGATGGCCGAGCGCGGCACCGCCCGGAATATCGGTGGCACCGTCGCAAGCGACGCGGGTCTGGGTGACGCGGGTGGTTTCGGGCGGCGGCAACATAGGCTCGCGCGATAGCAAGGCGTGGGGCACCGTGCAATTCCCGAAAACTCGGCTTGGCCTCGCGCGCCCACGGGCCTATCTCCGGCGCCATGACCGCCTCCACAGACGCCGCCATCTCGATCCAGGGCATCGCCAAGACCTATCAGGGCGGCAAGCGCGCGCTCGACGGGGTCAGCTTCGACGTGCCGAGGGGGCAGATCTTCGGACTGCTGGGGCCGAACGGCGCAGGGAAATCAACGCTGATCAACATCCTGGCGGGCCTCGTCATGAAGACCGAGGGCTCGGCGTCGATCTGGGGCTTCGACATCGACCAGCATCCGCGCAACGCCAAGGCGTCGATTGGCATCGTCAACCAGGAGATCCTGTTCGACCCCTTCTTCACGCCGCTCGAGACGCTGGAGATCCAGGGCGGGCTGTACGGCGTGCCCAAGGCGCAGCGGCGGTCGATGGAGCTGCTGCGCGCGGTGCATCTGGAGGACAAGGCCAACGCCTATTCGCGCACGCTGTCGGGCGGCATGAAGCGCCGCCTGATGGTCGCCAAGGCGATGGTCCACTCGCCGCCCGTGCTGGTGCTCGACGAACCGACGGCGGGTGTGGACATTGAGCTTCGCCAGCAACTCTGGGCCTATGTGCGCTCGCTCAACGAGCAGGGCGTGACGGTGGTGCTGACGACGCACTATCTGGAAGAGGCCGAGGAACTGTGTGACCGGATCGCGATCATCAACCATGGGCGCCTGGTCGCCAACGAGCCGACCCGCGAACTGGTCGGCAAGGCTCAGGAAAAGATCGTCGCGGTGACCGTCGACCGCGACGTCGCGGCGGTGCCCGACCATGCCAGCTTCGGCAAGATCGTCCTGAAGGGCACGCGCACGCTGGAGATCACCTATGCCAAGGACAAGGTGAATGCGGGCCAGGTGCTCGCGGCGGTGCAGGCGGATGGATACGGGATCGTCGATGTCTCGACCAAGGAAGCCGATCTGGAGGACGTGTTCCTGTCGCTGACGCGGAGTGTGGGGGCTTAAGATCAGCCGAATCCCTTAGCCTTCGACTTCGCTCAGCCTGAACGGGGGCGGGAAAGAGAGATTTTGTTCGCGCGGAGGCGCGGAGGACGCAGAGGTGTCTGGCGCGCGGAGATGACATCCTTAACCCATCACGTTCGCTTTGACAGGCTTTGAGAAGAGCAGAAGCTCAACATCTCCGCGTCCTCCGCGCCTCCGCGCGAACCTCTTTCTCTCTCCTGAAACCCGTTCAGGCTGAGCGAAGTCGAAGCCCACCCCCCGCCCTCACCGCTCGTCCCGCACCCGCTCCAGCACCCAGTCCTGATTGACCACGATGATCGACCGCACCGGCCGCCCATCGGCATCGCGTGACGGATCATAGCGGTATCGCTGCTCGATCAGCCGGCACGTCGTCTCGTCCAGCGCGGCATTGCCGCTGCTCCGGGTCACTACGCAGCCGCTGACCCGGCCATCGACATTGACGAAATAGCGGACCTGCACCGTCCCGCTCACGCCCGCGTCCGCCGCCGCGTCGGGATAGTCCGAATCCTTGATCCGCCCCTTGATCCGGCGCGGCGGGGTTTCCTCGCCATAGCCGTCGCCGTCCCCCGAGCCGCCGCTGCCCGTGCCGTTGCCGACCCCACCCGCCCCCGTGCCCGGCCCGGGCCGGTCGGACGCGCCCTGGCTGGCATCGTTACCGACCCCCGCCACCGGTGCGACGACGACCGGCGTCACCGGCGGCGGCAGCACGACGATCGGCGGTGGCGCGACGACTTCGATCGCCTGCGAGCGGATATTGGATGGCGCCGCGGCCCCGCGCGGGCGATTCGTCCGCACCTTCTTGGGCTGGATACGCGGCGGCGGAGGTGCCGGCGGGGCCACGTCGAAACTGTCGAGCGCGGCGGTGGGCAAGGCGGGGCGCGGCGCATATCCCAGCCCGATCACCAGCGCATAGCCAAGCCCCGCCACGATCACCCCCGTGGGGATGCCTGCGCGCAGACGATCGCGCCAATCGGGTCGGGCCAGCGGCATGCGTGGTGAGGTGGGAAGACCCGCGCGTCATCGCAAGGCGCGGAACCCCCTGTCCTCTCCACGCCATCCATGTCACAGGGCGGTCATGTATCCCCGTTCCGCGCCCCAAGGAGCCCGCGCATGACCGAATCCGATATCCTGATCGTCGGATCGGGCGCGGCGGGGCTGACCGCGGCGCTGAACCTGGCCGACCGGTTCAAGGTGACGGTGCTGGCCAAGGGCAAGCTGAACGAAGGCTCGACCGCCTGGGCGCAAGGGGGCATCGCCGCCGTGCTGGAACCCGGCGACACCTTCGACAGCCATATCGAGGATACGATGGTCGCGGGGGCCGGGCTCAACGACCGCGCCACCGTCGAGTTCGTGGTCGAGAACGCGCCGGCCGCGATCGAGCGCCTGCAAAAACTCGGCGTGCCCTTCGCGACCGAGGGCAATATGCTCCACCTGACGCGCGAGGGCGGGCATTCGCATCGCCGCATCGTGCATGTCGCCGACGCGACCGGCTGGGCGGTGCTCGACGCGCTGCTGAAGGCGGCGGACGCGCATCCCAACATCACCATGGTCCCCGATCAGGTCGCGATCGACCTGGCGACCAGCCGCCACGAGATGCGCTATTCGGGCGCCGGCCATGTCTGGGGCATCTATGCCGTCGACCGGCGCACGGGGCGCGTCGTCGTGCACAAGGCGCGCGCGACGATCCTGGCGACCGGGGGCGCGGGGCGCACCTATCAATTCTCCACCGCGCCCAAGGGGGCGACCGGTGACGGCATCGCCATGGCGTGGCGCGCCGGCGCGCGCGTGTCGAACATGGAGTTCATGCAGTTCCACCCGACCTGCCTCTACAACACCCAGGTCAAGAATTTCCTGATTACCGAGGCGGTTCGCGGCGAAGGCGGCCACCTGAAGATCCCCGAGACGGGCCACCGCTTCATGCCGGACCTGGACCCGCGCGCCGAACTCGCGCCGCGCGACATCGTGGCGCGCGCGATCGACCATGAGATCAAGCGGCTGGGCCTGGATTACGTCCATCTCGACATAAGCCATCAGCCGCCCGCCTTCGTCCGCGAGCATTTCCCCAACATCCACGAAAAGCTGTTGTCGCTCGGCATCGACATGACGGTGCAGCCGATCCCGGTCGTCCCCGCCCAGCATTATACCTGCGGCGGCGTCATCGTGGACCGCGACGGGCGCACCGACCTGCCCGGCCTCTACGCGGCGGGTGAAGTCACCCAGTCGGGTCTGCACGGCGCAAACCGGCTGGCCTCCAACTCGCTGCTCGAATGCTTCGTCTATGGCGAGGCGTGCGCGAACCATATCGCGCAGCATTGGGACGATCTGCCCCCGCCCCCCGCCATCCGCCCCTGGGACGAAAGCCGCGTCACCGATTCGGACGAAGAGGTGGTCATCAAGCAGAACTGGACCGAGATCCGCCGCTTCATGTGGAATTATGTTGGCATCGTGCGCACCACCAAGCGGCTGGAACGCGCGCAGCACCGCATCCGCATGCTGACCGACGAGATCAACGACTATTACGGCCATTTCCGCGTCACGCCCGACCTGATCGAGCTGCGCAACCTGCTCCAGACCGCCGAGCTGATCGTCCGCTGCGCGCTCCACCGCAAGGAGAGTCGTGGGCTGCACTATACGCTCGACTATCCCGAGACGCTGACGGACGCGGTCGACACGATCCTGATCCCGTAAGCGCGATCTTCATCCTCCCTCCTGCAAGGGACGGGATGGCGAGGTTTCGCATCTTGTCGCGCTCATGCGGCCTTTCGTCGCAAGGCTCATGCGGGGGGGGATTTCCCCCGATCGGTCGACACGTAAGGATGGCGATATTCAGCGGGGTATGGCGGTGACGAAGCGAGTATCGGGCGGCGGGCTGCGTATCTGGCCTGTCGGGTTTCTTGTGATCCTGTCGGCCTGCGGCACGGACAGCCGCCCCGGCGCCAGCGCCCATGCCCCCAGCGTGCCCGAACCCAGCGCCGCCATATCGATGCCGCTGCCGCCGCCGCGCCCGATGCACAGCCCCGCCGCCCCCGCCGAACTGGTCAGCACGATCAACAGCCTGTCGGCCGGGTTCAGCGGCAAGAAGGGCATTGCGGTGCGCGCGGTCGATGACGGCTGGACGGTCGAGGTCGGCGGGCGCCAGCGCCTGCCGCAGCAATCCGTCTCCAAGCTGTGGGTCGCGATCACCCTGCTCTCCTTACGCGATCAGGGCCGCGCACGTCTGGACGAACCGATCGTCGTCCGGCACGAGGACCTGACCCTGTTCCATCAGCCGATCGCGATGCTGGTCAAGGGCGACGGCTATCACACCACGGTCGGCGAACTGCTGACCCGCGCGCTGACCCAGAGCGACAATACCGCCAACGACCGGCTGCTTACCTATGTCGGCGGGCCGCAGGCGGTGCGCACGATGATCGCCAACAAGCGGCTGGGCGACATCCGCTTCGGTCCGGGCGAGCGGCTGCTCCAGGCCAAGACCGCCGGCCTGACGTGGCAACCCGCCTTCGCGGC
>NZ_JBNNOB010000174.1:0-6127 GCF_050274375.1 Sphingomonas sp. NPDC019816 | reverse complement strand
GTGTACTCACCCCTCCTCGTGGGGGGGGGGGGCGGGGGTGGGGAGCTTCCACGGGCGCAGGTTTCGTCGATAGGCCCCACCCCAACCCCTCCCCTGAAGGGGAGAGGCTTAGGGCGCCGATTCATTATCCGACCTCAGACCTTCAACCCCGGCAGCATCAAAAGTGCCTCCGTTACCGACAGCCCGGCCGTTCGGGTCATTCACCCATCATTGGCGCGACAACCCAATGATTGGGTGATCTCACCACGCCCCAAAAAGCGAAAACCACGCAAATACAGCATTCTAACTGTATGGCATGACTAATGCAGTAACGCACCTGTCGGACAGGCTCCGACGCAAAAGGGAGTTACCACCATGCTGATTTCGCTGCTGATCGCCTCGACCCTTTCCTCCGCCGCGCCGGACCCGACGACTGCCGCCCCGGTGGCGCCGGAACCCCAGGCCGGCCGCTTCGTGGATGCCGCCAGCGTCATCGCCAGCCTGCCGCCCACCACCCGGCTCTGCGTCGTCGACCGGCTGACCGGTTCGCGTATCCCGATAAAAGTCTGCCACACCGCCGACGAATGGATCGCGCGCGATGGCGCGGTGCCGACCGGCAAGATCAAGCGCAACTGAGCCGCAGGACAGGAGACACGCCATGATGCTCATCGCCATGCTCGCCACCCTCAGCCAGCCGGCCGCTCTGCCCCGCGAGGCTGAGGCCAAGCCCGCCACCATGACGGCGGCGGTCGCGACGATCGCCCCGGCCAAGGCCAAGCCGGTCCGCTATTGCTTCAACCATGTCGAGGAGGACCACATTCTGCGCGGCAAGGTCTGCCGGACGCGCGCCCAGTGGCTGTGGCGCAATATCGACCCGCTCGACTATCTCAACCAGACGAAGAAGTGAGGGCCGACAGGGCAGGGGCCGCGCCATGGCGGCCCCGCCCGTGAGGGGCATCAGGTCAGATCGCGCGCATAGACGTTGTAGGTCTTGTTGACCCGACTGTTGATCGTCTCGGCGATCGAGCGCATCCCCTGATTGTCATCGAGAATCCAGCCGATCTCTCCACGCGACGCGCCATATTTGGTGACCGAGGCGCGGCGGATATATTCGATCATCATGAAGGCCAGCTGGCTGGCCATGCGCGACGACTGCAATTCCTTGACCACGCCCATCAGCGGCACGCGCATCGTCCGCACCTTGGGCGCGCGCAGCCAGAGCAGCAGCTTGGCCCAGCCGAAGGGCAGGAGGCTGCCCTTGAGCGGCTTGATCGCCTCGTTCAGGTCGGGGAGGGTGATCATGAACGCAACCGGCTTGCCGTCCAGCTCGGCGATGCGGATCAGGTCGTTGAACACGATCGGCTTCAGCTTGACGCCGACATCCTTGATCTCGGGCGGGGTCAGCGGGATGAAGCCCCAGTTATCGGACCAGGCATCGTTCAGGATGCTCAGGATGATCGCGGCCTCTTCCTCGAACTTGGCCTTGTTCACCTCGCGCACGCGGATGCGCTCGTTCTTCTCGCCCGACTTGATGATGCGCTGGACGATCGGCGGGAATTCCTGCGTGATGTCCAGCTCATAGGTGAAGAGCTGCTTGATGGTCGCGTATCCGGCCGCCTCGATCCAGCCCTGATATTCGGGGCGCGCATGGCCCATCATAATCGTCGGGTCCTGGTCGAAGCCCTGGACCAGCAGGCCCGGTTCTTCCCAGATCGATTGCGACACCGGGCCGATCGCACGGGTCATGCCCTGGTCGCGCAGCCAGCCCTCGGCCTTGGCGAGCAGCGCGCGGAACACGTCCTCGCGCGTGGCGTCCATCAGGCCCCAAAAGCCGGTGCCCGGACCGAAGCCCTTTGACGGGTCCATCTCCAGCGCCAGCGTATCGAGATGCGCCGAAATGCGCCCGACGACCGTGCCGTTTTCCTCCGCTAGGAACAGCTGCGCCTTGGCATGGCTGTACCAGCCATTCTTCTCCGGCGTGATCAGGCCCAGCGCCTCGCCCTTGAGCGGCGGCACCCAGTGCGGATCGTCGGCATACAGGTCGAAGGGAAAGTCGACGAAGGTCTTACGGTCGTGCTTGCTGACGACGGGGCGGATGGAGAGGGCCATGGTGATCGGGTCCGGGAAATATGTCTGACGCATGTCCTAACCGGCTTGGTCGATCATAGCGAGTGAGGATTCCGTCATCACCGGACGTGGGAATGCCACCGTGTCGCCACTATGTAGAGGCAAAGGACAGCCCTATGGAATCGACGCTTTCTTTCCGAACCGCCCCCGCCGCAGGCGCCGCTACGCCGGTGACGCGTGTCCCGATTGCGGACGATAAGGCGATGCTGCGCGCCGCCGCCGAGATGACGCGCGACCTGATCGCGCCGCGTCCGCGCCTGTATTGGGCGGACATGGTGGGCAGCGCGCTGCTCGGTTATGCCGCGCTCGGCATCGCGGTGACGGCGGGGTCGACCGGGCTGATCGTCGCCGCCTCGGTCGTGTCGGTGCTGGCGCTCTACCGCGCGCTGCTCTTCATCCACGAAGTCAGCCATATGAAGCATTCGGCGCTGCCGGGCTTCCGCACCGGCTGGAACGCGCTGGTCGGCGTGCCCCTGCTGACCCCGGCATTCATGTATGAGGGCGTGCACAATCTGCACCATGCCAAGACGCGCTATGGCACCGTCGACGATCCCGAATATCTGCCGCTGGCGTTGATGAAGCCGTGGACGCTGCCGGTGTTCATCCTGGTGTCGGCGCTGGCGCCGCTGGGTCTGCTGATCCGCTTCGCGATCCTGTCGCCCCTGTCCTGGGTGGTGCCGGGGCTGCGCAAGATGGTGGTGGAGCGTTATTCGGCGCTGGCGATCAATCCCCAGTTCCGCCGCCGCATGCCCGAAGGTGACGCGCTCAAGCTGTTCAACCGTACCGATGCGGCGGCGTCGATCTGGGCGGTGGCGCTGGTGGCGATGGTGGCGACCGGGATCATCCCGGTGCGCGGGTTCGCGATCGGCTTTGCGATCGGATCGGCCGTCGCGGTGCTCAACCAGGTCCGTACGCTGGTCGCGCATCTTTGGGAGAATGACGGTGAGCCGATGACGGTGACCGCGCAGTATCTGGACTCGGTCAACGTGCCGCCGCCCGCGCTGCTGCCGGGTCTGTGGGCACCGGTGGGTCTGCGCTACCATGCGCTTCACCATTTGCTGCCGTCGCTGCCCTATCACGCACTGGGTGAGGCGCACCGCCGCATCAGCGCCGCCGTGACGCCGGAGTCGCCTTATCACAAGGCGAGCTACAAGGGCTTGCCGGGGCTGGTCGCCAAGATCGGCCTGAGCACGATCCGCCGGGGGAAGTAATCTACCTCCGTTCTGCCTGAGCGTCGTCGAAGGCCACGGTACTCGGCCCCCCAGCAGGCGATGTCCGGGGCGTGCACTTCGACTTCGCTCAGTGCGAACGGAAGGTGGGGCTTGGGGCGGACGTCAAATCCCTACGGCGGCGCTTGGGTGTAGGACCTACCCCCACGCCTGATCGGCAGGATCACGCAAACATGCTGGGCGGGGCTTGGGATGTAGGCCAAGCATCCGCACGCCCCGTTCACACTGAGCGAAGTCGAAGTGCACGGGCGAACTTCGCGGCGAGGTCACCGTCATTCCGAAACCTGCGGCGGTGTTCAGGCTTAACCCCGTTCGAGGCTCACCCCTTACTCCTCGGTACGGAACAACACCGCTTCGCCGATCAGGAAGAACAACAGGATCGGCGCCCAGGCCGCCAGGAAGGGCGGGTAGGCACCCAGATCCCCCATCGCCATCGAGAAATTGTCCGCCACGAAAAAGGCGAAGCCCAGCGCCATGCCGATCACGGCACGGACGAACAGCTTGCCCGAGCGCGCGATGCCGAAGGCGGCGACCGCACCCAATAGCGGCATCAGCACCGCCGACATCGGCGCCGACAATTTGTGCCAGAGCGACCCCTCCAGCGTCTTGGTCGGCCGCCCCGCCTCGCGCAGGTCGTCGATGGCGTTCGACAGCCCCTTGAACGACAGGCCGTCGGCATTGACGCTGGCCAGTGTCAGCTGTTCGGGCGTCACGCCGCGTCCGACGATCAGCGAGGGTAGCGACGTCAGCTTGCCCGAAGCGACCTCGAACCGGGTCGCCGGGCCGATCTGCCAGCCGTCACCCATGCGGCGGCCCCGAGGGGCGCGCACAATGGCCTGGAGACTGCCACCGCCCTTGCGGTCGTATAGCGTCACGCCGCCCAACTGCGTATTGGCACCGCGCCCCTGGACGAGATCGACCGAGATCAGGTCGTCGCCGTCGCGTACCCAGACATTGGACCGGTCGCCGCTGTCGATCGGGATGGGGCCATATTCCACCTTCTGCCATGCACTCAGTGTCGCGGTGGCGCGTGGCACGATCCGGTCGTTGAAGACGAAGCTCAACACCGCGACGCCCGCGCTCGCGACCAGCAGCGGCGCCAGCACCTGATGCGCGGACAGTCCGGCAGCCTTCAGCGCGATGACCTCCGAATTCTGGTTCATCGTGAAGAAGGTCAGGATGGTGCCGAGCAGCACCGAGAAGGGCAGGATGAAGGCGATGATCTGCGGCGCGCGGAGCGAGACGTAGCGCCACACCTGCGCCTCGCCATTGCCCGGCGCCGCCAGGATCGAGCCCGACTCGCTCAGGATGTCGAGCGCCTGGAGCACGATGACCAGCGCGAACAGGATCGCGAAGGTGCGGACCAGGAACATCTTGGCCATGTAGATGGCGATGGTCCGCGACGGGAAGATGCTCGACAGGCTCATGCGGTATAGGCCTTCTTGCGGCGGCGGCCGGGGAGCAGGCGGCCGATCAGCTTGCCCAGCTTGGCGAACCCGCGTTCCAGCACGCCGATCGGCTGCCCGCCGGGTACATAAGCGGTGACATAATACATCCAGCCGACAAGGCCGGCGAAGATCGCGAACGGCACCCATAGCGCGATCAGCGGGTCGACCCGGCCCAGCGCGCCGATGTCGGCGGCATATTGGTTCACCTTGTGATAGGTGACGAGCATCACGATCGACAGGAACACGCCCAAAGCGGAGGTCGACCGCTTGGGCGGTATGCCCAACGACACCGCCAGCAGCGGCAGCAGGAACATCGTCACGACCTCGACCAGGCGGAAGTGGAATTCGGCGCGGCTGCCCGCGCGTGCCTCCGGGTTCGGCGCCTCCTGGCCCAGCTTGGCCAGCTCGGGGAGGGTGAATTCCAGGTCGCGGCCGCCGCGCTGGCGGAAATTGTCGAACTTGGGCAGGTCGATCGGCAGGTCATGGCTGGAGAAGGTCAGCACGCGCGGCGCGCGGAACTCGGGCCGGTTGTGGATCAGCGTGCCGTTGGTCAGGCGGAAGATGATGACGTTGGGGTCGTCGGTGGCCAGAAACCGCCCGCGTTCGGCCGTCACGCCGATCCAGTCGCCCTTCGACGTATTGGCATGGACGAAGATGCCCGACAGGTCGCGGCCACTGTCGCGGCTTTCCTCGATGCGCAGCGTCATGCGGTCGCCCAAATGGGTGAACTCGCCGACCTTGATCGACGCGCCCAGCGCACCGGTGCGCAGCTCGTAGCGCAGCCCTTCGTAATAATAGCGGGCGACCGGCTGCACATAGCCGACGATCGCCAGGTTCAGCGCGGCCAGCACGATCGCGTACATGTACGGCACGCGCAGCAACCGGGTATAGCTCATGCCCACGCCGCGCATCACGTCCAGCTCGGACGAGGTCGCCAGCCGGCGGAAGGCGAGCAGGATGCCCAGCATCAGCCCGATCGGGATGCCGAGACCCAGATATTCGGGCAGCAGGTTGGCAAGCATCCGCCACACCACGCTGATCGGGCCGCCTTCGGTGGCGACGAATTCGAACAGGCGGCGGATGCGGTCGAGCACCAGCAGCATGGCGGCGATGATCAGCGTCGCGAAGAGCGGCAACGCGATCAGCCGGGCCATGTAGCGATCGATGGATTTCATGCGGGGGACATCACTCGCGCGATAAAACGGCCATGGCTATACGAGGCGGGGCAGGGCGCGTCACCCCTTGTTTGCGAAGGATTCCCTTGGCCTTCGACTTCGCTCACGCTGAACGGTCGTTGTAACTGGGTGCTCCCTTGCCCCGTTCGGCCGGAGCGAAGTCGAAGGC
>NZ_JBNNOB010000173.1:0-6171 GCF_050274375.1 Sphingomonas sp. NPDC019816 | reverse complement strand
GCCGATTACTGGCTGCTCGACGGCACCACCAAGAGCCTACGCCGGATCGGCGGCGGCGGCGGCATCGCGTTCCCGACCCGCGCGCGCTTCCAGCGCCTTGGCCTTGGCCTGCGCTTCCGCCGCACCAGCGCGCGCTTCGGCCAGCCGGCGCTGGTCGCCCGCGATGTCGGTCGCCCCCAGCAGCAGCAATCCGCCGAAAGCCGCGAGCCACCGCCGCGCCATGCGCCTAGCCTTCGCGGTGATAGGGATGGTTGGCGAGGATGCTGGTCGCGCGGAACAGCTGTTCGGCCAGCATCGCGCGCGCCATCATGTGCGGCCAGGTCGCGCGGCCATAGGAAATCAGCAGATCGGCGCGTGCGCGGTCGGCATCCTCGAACCCGTCCGCCGCGCCGATCATGAAGCGGCACTCGCGCACGCCGTCATCGCGCCAGCGCTCCAGCCGACGCGCGAAATCCATCGAGGACAGGTTCTCGCCCTTCTCATCCATCAGGACCAGACGCACCTGTCCCTCCAGCGGCGGGACCTTGCCGCCGGTGTCGGGAAGTTCGGTGACCTTGGTCGGCCAGCCGATCCGCTTGATATAGCGATCGACCAGCTCGGCCTCCGGCGAACGGCCGATCCGCCCGCGCGCGACGATATGCAGCAGCACGGGCGGACTCTAAGGCGTCAGAGCGGACGGTCGGCGGGACTCGCGGGTGGGGTCGGCGCATCGCCGAACGCCCACATGCGCTCCAGATTGTAGAAGCTGCGGACTTCGGGCCGGAACAGGTGGACGATGACGTCGTTCGCGTCGATCAGCACCCAGTCGGCGGTCGGCAGACCCTCGATCCGGACCGAGCGGCCGAACTCGGCCTTGATCTTCTCGGCGAGTTTCATCGCCATCGAGGCGACCTGCCGGGTCGAGCGACCGCTGGCGATCACCATGAAATCGGCAATCGACGACTTGCCCGCGAGCGGGATCGAGATCGTCTCCACCGCCTGGTCGTCATCGAGCGAGGCGAGGATCAGGCGGTGCAGCGCCTCCACCTCGGCAGGATCGGACGGACGCGGCGATTGCGGGGAAGTGGCCAAGTGAGCTCCTGTTCAGGGGACGTTTCGGCCCATATGCCGAAACCAGTCCGGATCGCGGGCCCGAAGGCCCGTGGCGGAAGTCGGGTCGGGGCGGAAGCGCAGCAGCACGAAGGCCGGCAAACTCCACATCGTCCAGTTCTTCGCCTGGCCCGGACGCCTCTGGAAACGCCTGAACCAGCCCAGCGCGGGTGTCGCGTGGGCGGCGGCATTGTACCCCGGACGGCCGATAACCGCAATCGGGATCGCGCGGGCAATATCGCGCCACCCGCGCCAGCGGTGAAACTGCTCCAGATTGTCCTCGCCCATCAGCCAGATGAACTGATGACCGGGGTAGCGGCGGATCACTTTTCGCACCGTGTCGAGCGTGTAGCGGGTGTGCAATTCCTGCTCGATCGCGCTCGCCCGGATCGGCGCGCGCCGGGCCATCCTGTGCGCCGAGGCGAAGCGCGCCGCGAAGGGTGCCATGTCGCTGGCGCCATCCTTCAGGGGGTTGCCGGGCGAGACCAGCCACCACACCTCGTCCAAGTCCAGTGCACGCATCGCGTCCAGCGTGATGCGACGATGCCCCCGGTGGGCGGGATTGAACGACCCGCCGAGCAGACCGATCTTCATCCGCGGATTTGCCCGGTCCCGCGCCCGACCCATTTGTAGGTCGTCAGCCCTTCCAGCGCGACCGGCCCGCGTGCGTGCAGCCGCCCGGTGGCGATGCCGATCTCCGCGCCCAGCCCGAACTCGCCGCCATCGGCGAATTGCGTCGAGGCGTTCCAGAGCACGATCGCGCTGTCGACCTGGGCCAGGAAACGCTCGGCGACGGCGGCATCCTCGGCCACGATCGCATCGGTATGGTGCGATCCGTGCGCGGCGATATGCGCCATCGCACCCTCTACCCCATCGACCAGCGCGACACTGGCGATGGCATCGAGATACTCGATGTCCCAATCCTCCGCCGTGGCCGCCTCCAGCCCCGGCACGATCCGGCGCACCGCCTCGTCACCGCGCACCGTGCAGCCGGCCGCGACCAACGCGGCGACCAAATCGGCGGTGTGGCGATAAGCGCGGTCGATCAGCAGCGTCTCCATCGCGCCGCAAATGCCGGTGCGGCGCATCTTGGCGTCGCGTACGATCCGCGCCGCCGTCATGGGATCGGCCGAGCCGTCGACGTAGACGTGATTGATCCCGTCGAGATGCGCGAGGACGGGGACCTTCGCCTCCGCCTGCACCCGTGCGACCAGGCTCTTGCCGCCGCGCGGGATCAGCAGGTCGATCAGCCCGGCCGCCGCCAGCATCGCGCCCACCGCCGCGCGGTCGGTGGTCGGTACCAGCTGCACCGCATCCGCCGGCCCGCCCGCCGCCGTCCAGCCCCGGACGAAGGCGCCATGCAGCGCGTGGTTGCTATGCACCGCCTCCGACCCGCCGCGCAGGATCGCGGCATTGCCCGCCATCGCGCATAGCGCGGCGGCGTCGACGGTGACGTTGGGCCGGCTTTCATAGACGATGCCGATCACCCCTACCGGCACGCGGATGCGCGAGAGCTTCAGGCCGTTCGGCCGGGTGCGTTCGTCGATCCGCTCGCCGACCGGATCGGGCAGGCCCGCCACCGCGTCGACGCCGGCGACGATGCCGGCGATCCGGCCGTCGTCCAGCCTCAGCCGGTCGAGCATGGCCGGGCTCAGGCCGTTCGCCGCGCCCGCCGCGACATCCTGCGCATTGGCTTCCAAGATGGCCGGCGTCGCGTCGCGGATCGCGGCGGCGGCAGCGCGCAAAGCCTTGGCCTTCGCCTCGGTCGGCATCTGCGCCAAGGTCCGAGCAGCGGTGCGGGCGCGCTGGCCCATGTCGGCGATCAGGGCGGGGATGTCGTGATGGTCGGCCATGCGGGGGCGGTATCATGGTCGAGCAAAGAGCGCCAAAACAAGAATCTTCCTCCCCTGCAAGGGGAGGTGGCAGGGCATCAGCCCTGACGGAGGGGTGTCGCCCTCTCGAGAGCGGGACACCCCTCCACCATGCTGCGCACGGTCCCCCTCCCCTTGCAGGGGAGGAAGATGCCGGGGCCCCTCCATTTGTTCATCCCGACCCTTTATGACATCCCCATGCACAGCCGTTTCGAATCCCTCCCCAACCGCCGCGCCATCGTCGACCGTCGGGCGCTGGCCGAACAGGTCGCAGCCTTGGGGATCACCGGGCCGGGGGGGCGCACGCTTGTCACGCCGGTCCTTCGCGCCGCGCTCGACGCCGGGCGGCAGGAGGTCGCACGGCGACTGTCCATCCACCCCTCACGCGGGTTGGAGGCGGCGGCGGCGCAGGCCTATCTGACCGATCAGATCCTGAAGCTGCTGTTCGAGTTCACCACCGACACGCTCTACCCGTTGAGCAATCCCACGGCGGGTGAGCGGCTGACGCTGATCGCGGTGGGCGGTTATGGCCGGGGCGAAATGGCGCCCTATTCGGATGTCGATATCGGCTTCCTCACCCCCTTCAAGCAGACGCCGCATGCCGAGCAGGTCATCGAATCGATGCTCTATTCGCTCTGGGACCTGGGGCTGAAGGTCGGCCATTCCAGCCGCTCGATCGACGAGACGATCCGCCAGGCGCGCGGCGACGTGACGGTGCGCACCGCGCTGCTCGAAGGGCGGTTCCTGTGCGGCGATCAGGCGCTGTATGACGAGGCATCACGCCGCTTCAAGGCGGAGATCCAGACCGACACCCACCGCCAGTTCATCGCCGACAAGCTGGCCGAGCGCGACCTGCGCCATCGCAAGATGGGCGATACCCGCTACGTCGTTGAACCGAACGTCAAGGAGGGCAAGGGCGGCCTGCGCGACCTGCACGCGCTCTTCTGGATCGGCAAGTACGTCTATGACGTCGACCGCGCCGCCGACCTGATCGAACGCGGCCTGTTCACCCGCGAGGAATATCGCCAATTCCACCGCGCCGACAATTTCCTGTGGGCGGTACGCTGTCACCTCCACACCATCACCGGGCGCGCCGAGGATCGGCTGACCTTCGACGTGCAGCGCCAGATCGCCGAGCGGATGCGCTTCTCCGACCGGCCAGGCAAGGCCAAGGTCGAGCGGTTCATGCAGCTTTATTTCCTGCAGGTGAAGACAGTCGGCGCGCTCACGGGTGCGTTCCTGGCGCATCTGGACGAGCGGTTCGCGGCGCGCGGGCATCGCTTCGGCCTGCCCACGATCCGCCGGCGACCGCGCCGGTTGAACGGCTTCGTGCTCGATCGCGGCCGGCTCGCCCTGCCGCGCGACGACTTCTTTCAGGAGGACCCGGTGCGGTTGATCGAGATATTCCAGCTCGCCGACCGGTACGAACTGGAGGTCCATCCGCTGGCGATGCGCGCAGCCTCGCGCGATGCGAAACTGGCCGACGACATTCGGGGCGATCCGCGCGCCAACGCGCTGTTCCTAGACGTGCTGACCAGCCGCCGCGATCCCGAACTAGTGCTGCGCTGGATGAACGAGGCGGGCGTCTTCGGCCGCTTCGTGCCCGATTTCGGCCGCGTCGTCGCGCAGATGCAGTTCGACATGTACCACCATTATACCGTCGACGAGCACACCATCCGCGCGCTCGGCCTGCTGGCGCGGATCGAGCGGCAGGACATGCTCGACGAGCATCCGGTCGCCTCCGCCGTGATCGACCAGATCGTGTCGCGCCGCGTCCTCTATGTCGCGGTGCTGCTTCACGATATCGCCAAGGGGCGCGGCGGCGACCACTCGATCCTGGGCGCCGCCGTCGCCGAGCGCCTCTGCCCGCGACTGGGGTTGAGCGAGGCGGAGACCGAGACCGTGGCGTGGCTGGTCCGCTGGCACTTGCTGATGTCCGCCACCGCGTTCAAGCGCGACCTGTCGGACTTCAAGACGATCCTCGACTTTTGCGAGACGGTGCAAAGCCCCGAGCGGCTGCGCCTGCTGCTGGTGCTGACCATCGTCGATATCCGCGCGGTCGGGCCGGGCACGTGGAACGGGTGGAAGCGCCAGCTGCTCGCCGACCTGTATGACGCCGCCGAGGAGGTGCTTCGCCTGGGCCACAAGCAGCGCGGCCGTACCGAGCGGATCGCCGCCAAGCATACGCGTCTGCGCGAGGCGCTGGACTGGTCGGAGGAGCAGTTCGCCACGCATATCCGCCGCCTGCCCGAGGCCTATTGGATCGCCGAGCCCGACGATGTGCTGGTCCATAACGCGCGCCAGATGGCGGCGGCGGGCGATGCGCAGCTGTCGATCGACGCGCAGGTTTACGGCGAGCGTGGTGCGACGCTCGTATCCATCTATGCCGCAGACCATCCGGGTCTGTTCTATCGTATCGCGGGCGCGATCCATGTCGCGGGCGGCAACATCATCGACGCGCGCATCCACACCACGCGCGACGGCATGGCGATCGACAATTTCCTGGTGCAGGACCCGCTCGGCCGCCCCTTCGACGATCCGGCCCAGCTGTCGCGTCTGCGCCGCGCGATCGAGGATGCGCTCGCCAACCGCAGCAAGCTGGCCGACCGGCTGGTCGCCAAACCGCTGGTCCGCCCGCGCGCCGACGCCTTCCCGATCGCGCCTAACGTGCTGATCGACAATCGCGCGTCCAACCGCTTCACCGTGGTCGAGGTCCATGCCCGCGACCGGCCGGCGCTGCTCAACCAGCTGGCGCATGCGCTGTTTCAGTCGAAGGTGACGATCCATTCCGCCCATGTCGCGACCTATGGCGAGCGCGCGGTCGACGTGTTCTACCTGACCGACCTGACCGGCGACCGGATTACCAATGGCGGGCGGTTGAAGACGCTCGAGAAGCGACTGCTGGGGGCTGCTGCGGGAGAAGCGATGGAGATCGCGGCTTAATCGTCCCAAACCCCCGTTCCGCCTGAGCGAAGTCGCAGGCCACGCCCCTCGCCCCGCCGTAAGGCTCTCCCATGCACTTCGACTTCGCTCAGTGCGAACGGAGGTTGGCGCGGGGACGCAGAGGTCGCGCTTGGCAGGCAACATACTTTCCTCCCCTGGAAGGGGAGGTGGCTGGCCGAAGGCCAGACGAAGGGGTGTCCCGGACGGAGAGGTAACCCGCCCTCGCGACCGGTGACACCCCTCCACCAGCTTCGCTGGTCCCCCTCCC
>NZ_JBNNOB010000172.1:0-6195 GCF_050274375.1 Sphingomonas sp. NPDC019816 | reverse complement strand
TTTTTTTTTTTTGGCTGGGGGTGGGGCCTCACCACAAGTGTTGCGCCTGCTGAACCGCCCCACCCCAACCCCTCCCCTGAAGGGGAGGGGCTTTGACGTCTATCCCCACCACCTGCGCCTATTGCGGCGTCGGCTGCGGCATCCGCGCGACCGTCACCGGCGAGCGGCAGGTGCGCATCGAGGGCGATCCCGACCACCCCGCCAATCGCGGCCGGCTCTGCTCCAAGGGCACGCATCTGGGCGAGACGGTCGGCCTCGAGGGCCGCCTGCTCCATCCCATGATCGGCAAGCGCCGCGCGACCTGGGACAAGGCGCTGGACCTCGTCGCCCGCCGCTTCCGCGACACCATCGCGCGCCACGGCCCCGACAGCGTCGCCTTCTATGTCTCCGGCCAGTTGCTGACCGAGGATTATTATGTCGCCAACAAGCTGATGAAGGGCTTTATCGGCAGCGCCAATATCGACACCAATTCGCGGCTGTGCATGTCGAGTGCGGTCGCCGGGCATATTCGCGCGTTCGGCGAGGATATCGTGCCCGCCACCTATGCGGATATCGACGACGCCGACCTGATCGTGCTCGTCGGATCGAACACCGCCTGGTGCCATCCCATCGTCTATCAGCGCATCCGTGCCCGCTGCGACGCGGGGGCCAGGCTGGTCGTCATCGATCCGCGCCGCACCGAAACCGCGGACGAAGCCGACCTCCACCTGGCCCTCCGCCCCGGCAGCGACGTCGCGTTGATGAACGGCCTGCTCGCCTGGTGCCGCGATGCGGGCGTGCTGGACCGGGCGTTCCTGGCCGATCACGTCTCGGTCCCCGATGATTTCTGGGGTCGGATCGAAGCGGGGAGCGATGTGTGGTCGGTCGCCCGCACCTGCGACGTGCCCGTGGCCGACCTCCGCCGCTTTTACGAGCTGTTCGCCGTGACGCCGCGCACCGTCACGCTGTTCAGCCAGGGCGTGAACCAGTCCCTCGCCGGTACCGATCAGGTCAATGCGATCCTGAACGTCCATCTCGCGACCGGGCGCATCGGTAAGCCCGGCGCGCAGCCCTTTTCGATCACGGGACAGCCCAATGCGATGGGCGGGCGAGAGGTGGGGGGGCTGGCATCGACCCTGGCCGCGCATATGGATTTCGCCGAGGACAATCGCGCCCGCGTCCAGCGCTTCTGGGCCTCGCCCACCATCGCGGCCCGGCCGGGGTTGAAGGCGGTCGATCTGTTCCGCAGCATCGGGGAAGGGCGGATCAAGGCGCTATGGGTGATGGCGACCAACCCGGCCGTCTCGATGCCCGATGCCGGGCGTGTCCGCGAGGCGCTGGCCGCCTGTCCCTTCGTCGTGGTCAGCGACGTGATGGCCGACACTGATACCGGTGCCTTTGCCCATGTCCGCCTGCCCGCCGCCGCATGGGGCGAGAAGGACGGCACCGTCACCAATTCCGATCGGACGATCAGTCGCCAGCGCGCGATCTTCCCGCTGCCCGGCGAGGTCAGACCAGACTGGCGGATCGTCACGGATGTCGCGCGGCGCATGGGGTGGAAGACCGCCTTTTCCTATGATCGCCCCGCCGACATCTGGCGGGAGCATGTCCGCCTCTCGACCTATCAGAATGACGGCGCGCGATTGTTCACGCTGGCCGGGCGGGGCGGCGGCGGCAATGCGGATTATGAGGCGATGACGCCGTTCCGCTGGGGCGGCGCGCCCTTCGGCGATGGCCGCTTCCCGACCCCCGATGGCCGCGCCCGGCTGGTGCCCGTTCGGCAACGGCCGCTGGCCGCGCCGTTGAAGGACTGGCCGCTGACCCTGAATACGGGCCGCTACCGCGATCATTGGCACACGATGACCCGCACCGGGCTGGCCCCCAAGCTGGCGCGGCATCGCGACGAGCCGCTGGTCGAGATTCACCCCGACGACGCGGCGCGGCTTGGCATCGCCGATGGCGGGCTGGCGCGCGTGTCCACGCCGCAGGGCGATAGCCTCTACCGCGCACGGCTGACCGATGCGCAGCGGCCGGGCGAGCTGTTCGTGCCGATCCACTGGACCGATCGCACCTCCTCGGGCGGGCGGACCGGATTGCTGCCGCGTCCGCTGGCCGATCCGATTTCAGGCCAGCCTGGCTTCAAGGCGACGCCCGCCGCCATCGCCGCCGTCGCGACGACCTGGCGCGGCTTTCTGATCGTCGCCGGCGAACCGCGCCGCCGCCCCGAAAGTCTCTGGACCACGCGCGTCGCGGTGCCGGCGGGCAGCCTGTGGGAATTGGCGGGCGATGGCGATCCATCGCGGATCGACGCCTGCCTGCCCACTGGCGAGCGGATCGAGGCGATCGACCGTGCGCGGGGCACACGGCGCATCGCGGTGCTCGCCGACGGACGGCTCGCCGCCGCGCTCTTCCTGACCGAACGCGGCGAACTGCCCGCGCGGGACTGGCTGATCGCGCAACTGAGCGAAGCGCAGGCGGCCCCGACCATCCTCGCCGGGCGCGCGCCGGGGGCGGGGGTGGATCGCGGGCCGATCGTCTGCGCCTGCTTCGACATCGGCCTCAACACGATCGTCGCGGCCATTCGCGACCGGCGGCTGATGAATGTCGCGGCGATCGGCGCCGCGATCGGGGCGGGCACGAATTGCGGGTCCTGCCGCCCCGCGCTCACCCGCCTGCTCACCCAGGAGACGACCCATGCCGCATGACGAATTTCCCGCCGGGTCCGTCTGGCTGGTCGGCGCAGGGCCGGGCGATCCCGACCTGTTGACGCGCAAGGCGCTGCGCCTGATCGCGGCGGCCGACATCGTCTTTTATGACGCCTTGGTCGGCGCGGAGGTGCTGGCCCTCATCTCCGGCGATGCCGAGCGTGTCAGCGTCGGCAAGCGATCGGGCCGCCATTCGAAGGACCAAGGGACGATCGATACGCTGATCGTCGCGGCGGCGCTGGCGGGTCGGCGCGTCGTTCGGCTGAAGGGCGGCGATCCGGCGATCTTCGCGCGGACGGCCGAGGAGGTCGCCGCCTGCGCCGCTGCCGGCGTGGCCGTGCGCATCTGCCCCGGCATCACCGCCGCCAGCGCCGCCGTCGCGGCGGCGGGGAGCAGCCTGACCCTGCGCGGGGTGGCCCGCCGGCTGACCTTCGTCACCGCGCATGCCCAGGCGGGCGCGCCGCTCGATCTCGACTGGGGGACGCTGGCGACGCCCGATACGACGCTGGCGATCTATATGGGCCGCGCCGCCGCCGCGACGGTCAGCCAGCAACTCGTCGCCGCCGGCCGCCACCCCGACACTCCGGTCCTGGTCGTGGTCAACGCCTCGCTGCCCACCGAGCGCGTCATTCGCGGGCGGCTGTCGGCGCTGGCGTTCCTCGTCGACACGATCAGTGCGACCGATCCCGCCATCCTGATCGTGGGCGAGGCGATGGCGGGCGCGCCGCCCACCATCGGCAGCGCGGTCGCCGCTCGTACCGATCGAGCCATCGCGGCGGCCCATCGGCCGCTGACGGATTGAAGTCCGGGGTCTTGGATCGCCCGGCCCTCGGCCCGACCCGAGGGCGCATCCCGCCAGTCATCGACGGGTCGGGCGCGTGGCGCAACGAAAAGGGGGCCGGAACCACGGTTCCGACCCCCCAATTTCGTCCGCCTTTCGGCAGCGGCGATTACGCGCCCGGGATTTCCGAGACGTTCACCTTGATGCCGCGGCCCATCGTCGACGAGACGGCGACCTTGCGGACATACTTGCCCTTGGCGCCCGACGGCTTGGCCTTGATGAGCGCATCGACCAGCGCGTCGAAGTTGGCGCGCAGGTCTTCCGCCGGGAACGACGCCTTGCCGATGCCCGAGTGGATGATGCCGGCCTTTTCGACGCGGTACTCGACCTGACCGCCCTTGGCCGCCTTGACGGCTTCGGCGACGTTCATGGTCACGGTGCCCAGCTTCGGGTTCGGCATCAGGCCCCTGGGGCCCAGCACCTTACCGAGGCGACCGACGACGCCCATCATGTCCGGGGTCGCGATGCAGCGATCGAAATCGATGGTGCCGCCCTGGATGGTTTCCATCAGGTCTTCCGCACCCACGACGTCGGCGCCAGCGGCGCGTGCCTCGTCGGCCTTCGCGCCCTTGGCGAACACGCCGACGCGAACGGTCTTGCCGGTGCCCTTGGGCAGGGTGACGACGCCACGGACCATCTGGTCGGCGTGACGCGGGTCAACGCCCAGGTTGACGGCGACTTCGATCGTCTCGTCGAACTTCGAGGTCGCGTTGGTGCGCGCCAGCGTGATCGCTTCGTCGATGCCGTGCAGCTTCTCGGCGTCGATCTGGACGGCCTTCTGCTTCTTGGTCAGCTTCGCCATGATCTTAGCCCTCCACCACTTCGAGGCCCATCGCGCGGGCGGAGCCTTCGATGATCTTGGTCGCAGCCTCGATATCGTTGGCGTTCAGGTCCTTCATCTTGACCTGGGCGATTTCTGCGAGCTTCGAGCGCGCGATCTTGCCCGCCGACACCTTGCCCGGCTCCTTCGAGCCCGACTTCAGGTTGGCCGCCTTCTTGATGAGGTAGGTCGCAGGCGCGGTCTTCGTCTCGAACGAGAACGAACGGTCGGCATAGACGGTGATGACGGTGGGCAGCGGGGTGCCCTTCTCGACTTCGCCGGTCTGCGCGTTGAACGCCTTGCAGAATTCCATGATGTTCACACCGCGCTGACCCAGCGCCGGGCCGATCGGCGGCGAGGGGTTGGCGGCGCCTGCAGGGACCTGCAGCTTGATATAGCCGGTAATCTTCTTTGCCATGTCACTCTCTTTTCGAGTCTAGCGGTCGTGACGGGCGCGTGGCGTACGCCAGCGCACCCTCCCGCAAGGGTTCCGTCGCATGATGCTTGGGAAGCGTGGGCTCTTAGTAAAAAATGGTGGAAAAAGCAAGGCGACTTTGTCCTGCCTTCCGTTCGCACTGAGCGAAGTCGAAGTGCACGGGATTCGTGTGCGGCTGGGCGTGGGGGCGTGGGCTTCGACTTCGCTCAGCTTGAACGGAGGTTGGGGAAGATGGGTGGGGAAGCCCGATACGAAAAAGGGCCGGTGGCGTTGCCGCCCCGGCCCCTGTTTCGTCGGATGGTCCGAACTTACTTCGAGCGTTCGACCTGCTCGAAATCCAGTTCCACCGGGGTCGCGCGACCGAAGATCGACACCGACACCTTGACCTTGGACTTGTCGAAATCCAGTTCCTCGACCACGCCGTTGAAGCTGGCGAAGGGACCTTCCAGCACCTTGACCGCGTCGCCGATCTCGTAATCGACCTTGACCTTGTGCTTCGGGGCGGCGGCGGCCTCTTCCTTGGAATTCAGCATCCGCGTGGCTTCGCCCTCGCTGATCGCCTGCGGCTTGCCCATCGCGCCCAGGAAGCCGGTCACCTTCGGCGTGTTCTTGACGAGGTGATAGACCTGGTCGGTCATGTCGAGCTTGGCCAGCACGTAACCGGGCATGAACTTGCGCTCGACCGCGATTTTCTTGCCGCGGCGGGCCTCGGTCACGGTCTCGGTCGGGACCTCGATCTGGTCGACCAGATGGTCGAGGCCCAGACGGGTCGCCTCGGCCATGATCGAGTCGCGGACCTTGCCCTCGAAACCGGAATAAGCGTGGATGATGTACCAGCGCGCCATGAGAACCCTTTTACTTCGCGAGCGACAGCAGGGTGCGGACCAGCGTCTCGAAGAACGAGTCGACCGCCAGGAAGAAGATGGCCAGGATCGTGGTCATCACGACCACCATCACGCCGGTCATCACCGTCTCGCGCCGCGTCGGCCAGACGACCTTCTTGGTCTCGGTCTTGACCTGGTTGAGGAATTCGATGGGGGTCGTCTTCGCCACTCGTGCCGTTCCCGCACCTGCGTTGAAATTACTGTCAGCGAGGCATGGGTCCGCCGCCGCCTGCCCAAGGGGCCTGCGACGAAAGGTCCGTCCGCGCTGTTCGGATGGGTACGCGATGTAGCCGTGGCTTGGGTAAAAGGCAAGGGTGGGGGCGGGGCGGGGGTTTTGGGTTCACGCGAAGCCGCGATGGCGCGAAGGGTTTTGGTTCGCGCGGAGACGCGGAGGCGCGGAGTTGTGGTTTCGCGCAGAGGCGCGGAGGACGCAGAGGGGGAGCGGGAGGCTCTGATCGGCACTCCCAACCTCCGTTCAGCCTGAGCGTAGTCGAAGGCCACGGGAAGGAGTCGCCTAAGGAGCCTCGAGC
>NZ_JBNNOB010000171.1:0-6285 GCF_050274375.1 Sphingomonas sp. NPDC019816 | reverse complement strand
CCAAGACCTTCAGCATCCTGGGCCATTCGGTGCGGTGCGGTGCGTCGTGCGGGCTCATCATGAGTGACGGGGCGGACGAGCGGGATCCGACCGATCTGGTGCGCCGCGCCGACATGGCGCTGAACGATGCGAAGCGTTCGGGCCGGGGCATCGTACGGGTGTTCGACGAGCGAATGGACGAAGGCATCCGAGTGCGTCGCCTGGTCGAGGCCGGCCTTGCGCAGGCCATCGCTCGCGACGAACTCGCGCTGGTCTTCCAGCCGATCGTCGGGCGCGGCGATCTGGGCATCGCCGGTTTCGAAGCCCTGGTCCGCTGGCGCAACCCCGAACATGGCGCGGTCAGCCCGGCGATCTTCATTCCCATCGCCGAAGAAAGCAATCTGATCCATCAGTTGGGCGACTGGGTGCTCGATCAGGCACTGGCCCAAGTCCGGCACTGGCCCGACCAATATGTCTCGGTCAACATCAGCCCGGTCCAATTCCGGCGTTCGCACTTCGTCACGCATATCCTCGACAGCGTCCGGCGCGCAGGCGTCGATCCAGCGCGGGTCCAGATCGAAATCACCGAGACCGCGATCTTCGACGATGCCGAGCGCGCGGCGGATACGCTTTGCGAGCTGCGACGGCTGGGGTTCCGCATCGCCCTCGACGATTTCGGGACCGGCTATTCCAGCTTGTATAATATCCGCAAGTTCGCGCTCGACTGCCTGAAGATCGATCGCAGCTTCATCGACGGCATGGGGCGTGAGCGGGAATCCGCCGCGATCGTCCATTCGATCATCCATCTCGGCCGCGCCCTGGGGCTAGGCGTCGTGGCCGAAGGGGTCGAGACCGAAGCCCAAGCACAGGCGCTGCGGGTGGCGGGGGCCAGCCATCTCCAAGGCTTCCTCTTCTCGCAGCCGGTTCCACCATGCGAAGCGCGCAAGCTCGCCGTGCGCAGAGCATTGCCCATCATGCCGGTCAGCGTACCCGCCTGACGAACGGGTTCAGAGCGGCAATTCGGCCTGCACCGGGATGGCTTGCTCCGCACCGCCATCGGCTGCGCTGAGGCCGGACAGCGTCAGCCCCAATAGTCTCACACCGCCTGCGATCGGCAATTGCTGATCGAGGAGCGAGACACCCAACGCCAGAAAGGTCGCGCGGTCGGCGATTGCCTGCCCGGACGATCGGGCGCGGGTAATCGTACGAAAGTCGCTGTAGCGGAGCTTGAGCGTCACCGTCCGCCCAAGGACGCCGCTTCGCTCAATCCGCGTCCACGCGGCATCGACCACCTTCTCCAATGCGGCATGCAGGGCGGTGCGCTCCGACAGATCGGCCTCGAACGTCCGTTCCGCCCCCACCGACTTGGCAGTCCGCTGCGCGCGGACGGGGCGATGATCGATCCCGCACGCCGCACCGTGGAGGTAGTCGGCATAACTGCCGAAATGCTGGTGCAGAAACGCCAGCGACTGGTTCCGCAGGTCCATGCCCGTCAGGATGCCCAGCGCCTCCATCTTGCGCGCGGTGACCGGGCCGACACCGTGGAACCGCTTGACCGGTAGGGCCGCGACGAAGCCCGCGCCATGATGCGGCGGAATGACGCAAATGCCGTTCGGCTTATTCTGGTCCGATGCCAGCTTCGCGATGAACTTGTTGTAGCTGACTCCGGCCGACGCCGTCAGTCCGGTGTCAGCGAGGATGGCGGCGCGGATCGCCTCGGCAATGGCGGTGGCCGAGCCCAGGCCGGCGCGGTCCTCCGTCACGTCCAGATACGCTTCGTCTAAAGAAAGCGGTTCGATGAGATCGGTATAACGCGCGAAGATCGCCCGGATCTGTTGAGAGACGGCGCGATACACGTCGAAGCGCGGCGGGACGAAGACGAGTTCGGGACAACGCCGAAGCGCGGTGACCGACGGCATTGCGGATCGCACGCCGAAGACCCGCGCCTCGTAACTCGCCGCCGCCACGACGCCCCGCGCCCGCGATCCGCCCACCGCAACCGGCCGCCCGCGCAACCCCGGATCATCGCGTTGCTCGACCGACGCATAGAAGGCGTCCATGTCGACATGGATGATCTTGCGGTTCGGGGGTGAGGGATCGTCTTGGCGGCTCAAGGACTTGGTTCTTCGGCGGTGCCGATCGGGACCGGCATCGAAGCTGGTGGTCGATGCGGTGGAGATTACTCCACCAACGCGTCATGCGCCAGTCGGGAATGAGAACGCAAGAGGAACGGATGCCCTAGCACGGCATGCCTTCGGAACCGCGCAATGTCCCCGCCGTTGCCCCGGAATGACCTCCGAACCCAGCGTCCCCGCGTCGTTCTCGATCCTGACCGGCAGATTGGTGCGACGCGATGGGGCGTTTATCCTGCAACGCGACGATGGCGGAACGGTGGAGTTGCGGCTGGCACGGGTGCCGGTCGATCATGTCGGCAAATCGGTGGCGCTGACCGGGCGCCTGGTCACCCCAGACGTATTCGAAGTGGACGGCGTCCGCAGCGCCTGATCGCGCCCATGGGCGTCAGTGGGCGGCGCCTTTGCGTGACGGGATGAGGTGAAGCACGCCCACCACCACGCCGCCGACGATCAGACCGACGATCGCGCCGCCGATCGCGTTGACGATCCAGTTGACCGCGCCGGCGGCGAACGGGACCGCTTCGCCCGCGTGATGCGCGATATCGTGGATCAGATGCGGCACGGTGGTCAGCCCGAATTCCTCCATGCCATGGACGATGATGCCACCACCGACCCAGACCATCGCCGCCGTCCCCACGATCGCGAGGATTCGAAGCAGGACCGGCATCGCCTTGACGAGGCCACGGCCGATCGCCTGGGCCGTGCCATTGTCGCGCTGCGCCAGATGCAGGCCGATATCGTCCATCTTCACGATCGCGGCGACGACGCCATAGACGCCGACCGTGATCGCGATGCCGACGAGCGCGAGCGCGATGGCGCGGGTCCAGATGGACAGATCGGGCAGTTCGGACAATGCGATCGCCATGATCTCGGCTGACAGGATCAGGTCGGTACGGATGGCACCCGACACCTGCCGGTCCTCCAGCACCCTGGGGTCGGTGACGGTCTCGGTCTCCTCGACCGCGTGGCCGCCGGTCAGGGCCTCGACGATCTTCTCGCTCGCCTCGAAGCACAGATAGGCGCCGCCCAGCATCAGGATGGGCGTGATCGCCCACGGTGCGAAGGCACTGAGCAGCAGCGCGGCGGGCAGCAGGAACAGCAGCTTGTTACGCAGCGACCCCAGCGCGATCTTGCCGATGATCGGCAATTCGCGTTGCGGCGCGAGACCCACGACATAGCGCGGGGTGACCGCCGTATCGTCGATGACGACGCCGGCGGCCTTCGCACCGGCACGGGCCGACGCCCCCGCGACATCGTCGAGCGATGCCGCCGCCAGCTTGGCGATCGCCGCCACATCGTCCAGCAACGCAACCAGACCCCCTGCCATCGAACGCCCTGCCTTCTGTTTTCGCTGGACGCCTGCCTAGAAGCAGTCCGCGACGGATGCACGGGAAAATGACGGCATCGTCATGTCATCCAGGCCGCATCGCGCCAAACGGCCTCCAGATGCGCGATCAGCGCCGGCACCGCGGCGGGCGCGCCCACCGGGGCATAGAGGCCGAAAATGCCGACCGCCACCGATCCCTCATATCGGGGCAGGATGCGCACGAGCCGGCCATCCGCCAGGCTGTCGGCCACGTCCCATAGCGAACGCAGCGCGATCCCGGCACCCGCCAGCGCCATCTCGCGGACCACTTCGCTCGAATTGGTCTCGATCAGGCTCTCGCCCGCGACGGTCGCGCCGGTCAGCCGCCATGGCAGTTGCCCCTTCGCGGCCAACAGTTGGTGCCCGGCCAGGGCGGCGATGCTAACCGGGGTTCCTGCGCGTTCGAGATAGGACGGACTGGCGCACAGGACCCGGCGGTTGACTGCGAAGCGATGCGCGGCGAGCCCGTTCGGGGGCGCGGCGGTGATCCGAATGGCGAGGTCGACGCGCTCCCCCATCACATCGGCGAAATCGTCGGTCAGGTCGAGCGACAGGCGCAGCGCCGGGTAACGCGCAAGGAACCCGGACAGATAGGGCGCGACCCATATCCGCCCTAACGAAGTCGGTGCCGTCACCCGGAACGGGCCGGCGGGTTCCCCGTCGCGATGTGTGACGCGCCGCTCGGCGACGCGTAGCCCGGCGATCAGGGGCGCCACCTCGGCATGAAAAGCCGCGCCCGTCTCCGTCAGGGTCAGGCGTCGCGTCGTCCGGTGAAGGAGCCTTATGCCAAGCCGCGCCTCCAGCCGTGCGATCCGTTTCGACACCATCGCCGGGGATAAACGCCATGCGCGCGCGCCGCCCGCCAGACTGCCGGCCTGCACTACATCGACGAACAGCGCGATATCCGGGTCCATTCTTTCCTCTGGCGATCGACAGGCGTGCGATTATGCCATCTATCGATGGGAGTGACGATGCCCTATTCCATGGTGCGAACAGGAACGGGAGAGTGAGCATGATCGATCGTCACGGCCTGTCGGTCGCACCGGCGCTGGTTCGCTTTGTCGAGGATCAGGCCCTGCCGGGCAGCGGGGTCGCGGCGGACCGTTTCTGGTCGGGCATGGCCGACATTCTGACACGCTTCACGCCCGACAATATCGCGCTCCTCCGCCGACGCGATGCGCTCCAGGCGCGGATCGATGACTGGTATCGCCAGGGCGGGTCGCGCGACGGCGCGGCGCAACGCGCGTTCCTGACCGAGATCGGCTATCTCGCACCCGAACCGGCGCCCTTCACCATCGATCCGCAAGATGTCGATGACGAGGTCGCCCGCATGGCGGGGCCGCAGCTGGTCGTGCCGATGCTCAATGCCCGGTTTTTGCTCAACGCCGCCAATGCGCGCTGGGGCAGCCTATACGACGCCTTGTACGGGACCGACGCCATCCTGCCACCCGGCGCCAGCGCCGGCTATGACAGCGAGCGCGGTGGGGCGGTCATCCGGTGGGCGCGCGACTTCCTCGACGACAGCCTGCCCATCGCGGGCAGCTGGCACGACGTGACCGATGTCGAGGCCGCCGCCGCCGCGCTGCACGATCCGACGCAATTGGTTGGGCGCAGTGACAACGGGCTGCTCTTCCGCCATCACGGTCTGCACATCGAGATCGTCGTCGACCGCGCCCACTGGATCGGGCGGACGGATGCTGCCGGTATTGCGGACATACTGCTCGAATCCGCGCTGACGACGATATGTGATCTGGAGGACTCGGTCGCGGCCGTGGACGCCGAGGACAAGGTGGCCGCCTATGCCAACTGGCTGGGGCTGATCGACGGCACCTTGTCGGCGCGTTTCGACAAGGGCGGCCGGACGCTGACACGCACGCTGGCCGAGGATCGCCACTACGCGGCGCTCGACGGCGCGCCCTTCACCTTGCCGGGCCGCAGCCTGTTGTTCGTGCGCAATGTCGGCCATCTGATGACGATGCCCGCCATTCGCCTGCCCGATGGTGGCGAAGCGCCCGAGGGGATCGTCGATGCGATCATCACCAGCCTGATCGCGCAGCGCGATGGTCGCGATGGCGCGGCTCGGCGCAACGGCCGGTCGGGATCGATCTATATCGTGAAGCCCAAGATGCATGGGCCGGACGAAGCGGCCTTCGCCAACCGGCTGTTCGACGCGGTCGAGGACATGCTCGGCTTGGACCGGCATCGCATCAAGATTGGCGTGATGGACGAGGAAAGGCGGACCTCCGCCAATCTGGCGGCATGCATCCACGCGGTGAAGGACCGCATCGTGTTCATCAACACCGGCTTTCTCGACCGGACCGGCGACGAGATCCACACCGCCATGCGGGCCGGACCGATGGTGCGCAAGGCGGATATGAAGGCGACCGACTGGATCGCCGCCTATGAGGATCGCAACGTCCAGATCGGTCTGGCCTGCGGGTTTGCCGGGCGTGCGCAGATCGGCAAGGGCATGTGGGCCGCGCCGGACCGCATGGCGGACATGCTGTCGCAGAAGACCGGGCACCCCATGGCCGGCGCCTCGACCGCCTGGGTGCCGTCGCCCACGGCCGCCACGCTCCACGCGACCCACTACCACCGTATCGATGTCGCGGGCCGTCAGCAGGCCCGCGCCGCCGAGGCGGTGGCGTCGCTCGACCGGCTGCTGACGCCGCCGCTGGCGAGCGCGCCCGACTGGAGCGCGAATGAGATCACGGCCGAGCTGGACAATAATGCGCAAGGGCTGCTGGGCTATGTCGTGCGCTGGATCGACCAGGGGGTGGGGTGTTCCAAGGTGCCCGACATCCA
>NZ_JBNNOB010000170.1:0-6300 GCF_050274375.1 Sphingomonas sp. NPDC019816 | reverse complement strand
TCCTCCTCGAATTCCTTCGTGAAACGTCGCTGCTTCGTCATCGAGTTCGCCTTTCACCTCAAGGGAACTCTCCACTTTTCCGGGGCAAGTCCACCCAGCCCCATGAATCTTCTTCTTCCTGCCCTCACCAACCAGCGCTATGTTCAGCCAGTTCATAGCCCGATTAGCCTTCACAAGAGGCACCTATGGCAAAGACACTGGAACAGGAGAGACAGGCTCTCGAAGAGGATCAGCGCCGGCTGGAAGAGCGGCGCAGGAAGCTCGAAGAGAAAGAGCGCGAGCAGGCGATCGCGACGATCGAGAAATCCGGACTGCTGAAGCTTGAACCTAAGCGGCTCGCCGATCTGACGGCCCGCATCAAGACACTGGGTTTCGAGGAAGTCGAAAAGCGGCTCAAGGCCTGAATCATCCCCCGCCGCGGCAACGCCGCGGCACGGTCATGGGGGGCTCGATGCCCCCCGTGACCGTTCCTCTCCCAGCAAAAAAAGGGGAGAGGCCGCAGCCCCTCCCCTATCGTTCAGAATTCGTCGATGATGCCGCCCGGCGCGGTGTAGACGATCCGGTCGATCATCGCCTGTCCGAGCGCGCCGTAGTCGCCCTCGTCAATGGCGAGGAACCCCAGCTCATCGTCCTCGACCACATGCTGGTCGAAGTAGCTGTGCATCGCGCGGCGCTCGGCATTGGCGACGGCGGCGAAGTAGGCGGCGTGCTGATCGGCGGCGGCGATGTTCGTGATCGTCTGCATGTTCGTCTCCTGTCGTCTTGAATGACAGGGGAATGGCGTCGGGCGGCGGGACCGTGTCAGGCCTCGCCGGCTTGCCGGCGACCGCAAAGCGGCGGTGGGGGTCACGATTTTCTTCGGCGGCCACCGTCGTTCGAGATTGATGCGCAGCGCCCGATCCGCCGAAGAAAATGGTGGGGCCCCGCCGGGCTTGAGACGGTCTCGTCCGCCCGACAGAATGGGAAGACTGTGAGAGATTTTTCCTCTCGGGGAAGCGCCTCCGGCAAGGCGTAGCGGCGCGCGGACCGACGGGTCCGTGCGGCACGCGAGCGAGCCGGTGTCGTCACGATGAAACGCCGCCCCATCATGGCTTTTGCGAATTATGAGAACGGCGTGCACGGACCCTTCACCGATCTCGGCCAGCGGGCGGAGCGGATGGACAATCCACTGATCCGGGAGGGTGCTGGACAGGGCCGAAACGACTTCGCCTTGGTGTCACAGGAGGTCTGTGTTAGGCGCCGGATTGCGCTGCGAAGGCTGCGGCGCCGGGACTGGTAATCCCGTCGAGAAAGGCAGCTCGGTGTGATCTCACGCCGGGGTGCCTGCGCACATGTCCAGGTGCCTTGGCACTAAAAGCGTAGGCGCATGTCTCGACGTGTTACCAGCCCCGGCTCCCGCGCACGGCGCGGGAGCTCTCCGGGGAGGAGCGACGGCCCGGAAGCTCGCGAGGATGGACCGCGCTCGAGGTAGCGATATGGACCTCTCGGAGACGGACCCGACGGTGACACGGGCGCTTGCGCTGGCATTGATGCGGCAGGCCAAAGAGTATCTGGCGGCGACAAACGATGTCGATGCCGCCGACCAATTGCAGCGCGCGATCGATACCCTGCTGACACCGCGAACGCCGGTCGCGGCATAGGCTCGCAGCGGCATTGCGGGGCGCGCCGCGCGCGGCGACGCGCCCCTTCGCGACGTCTGGTCCGGGCGGAGGCTATGCCCATTCCAGACGGGAACTGTCGTCAAGATCTCCGGTCGCGATCAGGCGGTCGAGCCGGGACAGGTATGGGGCTGCACCCTGCGCTTCGACGCTGCGCCGGATCGCGGGATCAGCGAGGCGGGCACGGACATTGTCGACCGGGATTTCGCCGACGCTCTCCGGTCGCAGTCCAAGCCCTTCGAGCAGCGCGAACGCATTCTGATAGGCCAGATCGAGTTCGAGGCCGAGATCGGAGGTCAGCCCGACCGACAGGGTGATCGGGCCAGTGTCGCCCTCGCGATAGACGCTGACCCGGCGGCCGCGAAACTGGGCCTCATCCAGCACCGTGATGACATCGGTCTGATAGTCGAAGATGCGTGCGATGCTGGCGAGCGCCAGCGGGCAGACACGCGCCTCGAACCGATAGGAGAGATAGTCGTCCTCCGCGAAATCCGGATCCAGCAGGGTCATGTCGAGAGGCTCGCCTTGGCCGCGCAGAAATTCCCGGAAGGCGGCGAGCTGGCGGGCGTTGATGACGGCGGTCTGGCGTTCCTGATGGTCGGCCGATGTGGTGATGCGAAACACAATGGACATCTCGTCCTCCCTTGCTGAACGCAGCACCCGTCCCTTCTCCCCTCTGGCCGCCTGGCGGGGCGAAGTCGGTGCGAATGGTGGCCATTGCGCGAGCGCGCCAGCGCTCAGTCCCCCGCGGCGCGAAGGGGCTCGATGCCCCTGAGCGCCGCATGTCCACGCAGAAAAAGATGGAGAGGCCCCGGCCGAAGCCGGAGCCCCTCCAAGCGAGCACTCACGCGCTGCGCTGGGTGCGCTGGTGCGCGAGGCGGACGATGTGCAGCGGCACCCCCGCCTGCCGCAGCTTCTGGGCGAGGTTCTGCTGGATGCCCGAGCCTTCGCAGATGACGGCTTCCACCGGCTTGAGACCGAGAATGCGGTCATTGCGGACGAAGGCGGCGCGGTTGCCCTGACTGCGATCGAGGCGGAACTGGATGACCTTGACGCCGCGCGATGCCGCCCATGCGTGCGCCACGGCATCGCAGCCCTTCGCTTGCGCGGTGGTCGCGAGGATCATCTCCGGGATGCGTGCCTTGATGCTGTCGAGACCGTTCCAGAGCAGGTCCACGTCCTCCCACACCTGACCACCGGAGAACGCCACGACCGGGCCTTCGGGGGCGAACTGCTCGCGGCGCTCCCGGGCTTTCGAGGCAAGATAGTCGCGGGCCTCGATCATCGATGCGGTAAGCGCGCTGGAAACCCGGCTTCCCCGCACCGGCGAGAAGGGCTTGCCGGTTTCGACCCGATAGACCTCGGCGGCATGGTCGCGCATGCATTCCATCGCCTCGCGGCAACCCTGGAGGGTCTGGCAGAGGAGCTGGGTGTCTTCGAGTTCGGTCGCGTAGATCTCGGACGGATCATAGCTGCGTGCGAGATCGCCGAGCTTCTTGGCGGCGTCATCCTCGCGGCCCTCGATACGCTTCGCCACGACATGGAAGCTGTTGGCGAAACCCCACGCCAGATCGGCCGCAAACGGCTCCATGCGGGTGTCGCGCAGCACGTCGAACATGGTCTGCATCATCATCTCGGTGGCGGCCCGCACCTGCTCGGGATCGGGCATGTCAAGTGCTTCGGGCGCTTCGACGATGCTGAGCTTGGCCATCTCGCTATGTTCGATGAACGCGCCCTCGTAGGTCTGGGTCAGTCCGTCATTTTCACGCGACGCGGCGACGAAGCTGGCAAGGTCGGCGAAATTGTTGAAAGAAGTCATAAAAGCCTCCGAACAAGTCGATCTCTCATCCGGGATTGGATGAAAGATGAAATCTCATCGGATGGGCCGACGGGGCTTTGTCAGGGACGCGGGGACAAGTCCCCGCGCCGCCTCGGCGGGGCGTGGGGGAACCGATTTTCTTGGGGCCAGAGCGCAGCGACGGTCCCGGGAAAATTGGGGGGACCGCGCATCCTTGAGAAAGCCCCCCAAGGCACATCACACTACGGCGATGAAGCTTGTCTGATACCGAGATGTTAGAGAGAGAATTGGATTTGCCCCGGCCGCGGGGCGGCCGGGTTAACAGCAAATCGCTCCATACTGTCCCAGGAGAAACCCCCTCCCCATCACCCCCGCAAGGTGATCGTAACCCGGCAGGGCGGAGACGCGGCAAGGCCGTGGCTCCGGGAGCCGCAGGCGAGTAGAGCGCCGGTCCCGGCCTGAGCCTGTCGAAGGGCCGGGATGCGCCAAATGATCGAGCACCGACGCCGCAGGCAATGTTGAAGGAATGAAGAGTGAAGGCCCAGATTCAGGCGAACTATGAGGAGCGTCTATCGCGATATGCTGCACTGTTGCATGGCAATGAGCCACCGGGGCTGGTGGCGAAACTCGCCGTCTATCAGCAGCTCCTGCGGCAACGTGATATTCATGGCGACCGCCTGTGGCAGATCGAGCCGATCCTCTATCCGCTGGCGGAGCAGGACGTGATCGCGCTGGTGAACAGCGTGATCAAGGTCGTCACCGATCAGGAGTGGAAGCTCCGGGATGGGGCGAGCTTCCATGTCGGCGAGTTCTACGCGATCGGCGTCGAGAACATGGTCCACAACCTCGAGACGGGGCGACGCGCGAACTTCCCGGGCCAGTTGAGCTGAAGGGCGGCGCCCGCAGGCGCCGCTCTACCGGGTCAGAAGAAGTCGATCTTGTCGGCGATGATCTCGCAGCCGTACCGGGTGACTCCGTCGCGATCCTCCCAACTCGAATAGTGCAGCCGGCCGGTGATGGCGACGACATCGCCCTTCTTGCGCGAGGCGCCGGCCTTGCCGAGGCCGTTGAAGCAGGTGACCTTGTGGAACTCTGTCTCTTTGGCGGTGTAGCCGGTGGCGTCGTCGACATAGGTCTTGCCGTCCCTGAGCTTCACGCGATCGGTCGCGACAATGAGGGTGGTGACGGCGCCGCGGGTCTCGGGGTCCTTGGCGACGCGGCCGGCGAGATTGACGTTGTTCATGGTAGTGCTCCTCGTTGGGTCCAGCGGCCTTCCCGCCGGTGACACCGAAGAGCGGCGTGCGGAGAGGGTCCGCACCGTAGCGTCAGCGGAGGGGAACCCCTGGAGGGAGTTGGCGCGGGCAGCCGCGAAGCGGCAACACGGGCGACCGGATGGGGTTGCGGGACGTCTTCGTCTCGCCGCAGGTGTCAGGAACAGGCGAAGGAAGGCTGCTGGCCGCGGCGGGGCTCTACCCGATGGACGATCGCGCGGCGCGCTGCTCTTGACCCCGGCGCCGGCGGCGGAGCGCCCTCAGGAGTTCGTGCTCAGCAATCGGTGACGGGCAAGCCCGTTCGGCGAGGCCCGCTAGACGCAGCGATCGGGATTGAGGGCAGAGCCTCGTATTGCTCGGCCTCGGCGGCCTCAGGCGCGAAATGGCAGACGGAGTTTCGCGCGGCGGGACCTTTCGCGCGCGGTATCATGCTCATCAGCCCATCGGTCGGCGGCGATCTCTTCGTCCGTAGGTCGCGCGCCCGCGAGATCGGCCCGCTGCTTGTCGCTCAAGGTCTCGGCCGTGCTCACCGCCCGATTGCCGTGCCGCTGGTTCGTTCCCATGTGTTCTCACTCCGAAGTCGCGATGATCCGCGCCGCGTGGCAAATGCGGGCGCGGCCGATACTGGTCAGGAGGTACGCTTGACCTGCGTGACCTTGCCGGCGTCGTAGGCGGCGAGCCAGCGGGTGCGGATGGTTTCGTAGAAGGCGGTTGGAAGCTGACCGTATGCAACCTCGCCCAATGGATCGCCGGGCACCGTCCGAAGATCGGGCCCGGGCCATTGAAAATAGTTGAGCTCCGTGAGGACGACCCACGAGCGATCATCATCGAGCCCGAGACGAACCTTCGTCGCGTGCGGAATTTCAACGGCAAGGCTCGTGTCGGACGGCGGCGTATGGGTCACTGGCAGGATGGTGACCATCTTGGCGCCTGCCTTATTTGTCGTCGCGAGCAGCACGGCGCAGGGACGGTCTTTGCTGCCTTCTTCGTGACCTGCCTTTGCTTCATGGCTCCAGAGATACGAGTAGCGAATTACGAGGCCGGGAACTGGATCGGGAATTTGCACTCGTCAGGACTCGACCTCGTGATCGAAGGCAGCGGCTTCTGCCGGCGCTCGCGCCGCTCGAACCCCCTCCACGATTTCCTCCGGCACGTCAGTCAACGTGAAGACCTCGCGATCGCGCCGCTTGAGCCGCTGATATTCGGCGGCCGACATCAACACGAGGCTATCGTGGCCATGATGCGTGATGGTAAGGGGCGCAACCAGCGCCTGGCGGCTGATGCGGCCGAAGGCCTTTGACGCCTCAACGGAACTGACAGTCTGGGGCATGGTGATTCTCCTGTCCGGAAAGTACGGAGTTTCCGGATAAATTTCAAGTCCTCTCTGTCGCGCGCGCGAGGACGATAGCTGAGGACACGGTCACAGGGAAACGAAGGCAGGGCCCGCTTGCCGTGAGGCAAACGAGCCCTGCGGGGTTGGGACGAGCCGGAGGGGAGCGTGGAGGAGGGGGGGGGGGGGGGCGGTCGGGTGCCTTGTGTGTTTGGGTGCAGGGGGCGATTCTCCTTCCTGGTT
>NZ_JBNNOB010000169.1:0-6317 GCF_050274375.1 Sphingomonas sp. NPDC019816 | reverse complement strand
AAGCGCCGAAGTCGAAGGCCACGTCCCAACCTTTCCACGAACCATGGACAGCCCCATAGCCGCCGTCATAGCCTGACCGCCGTGATCGAAACGCTGGCCATATCCGGATACCGTTCCCTTCGCGACGTGGTCGTGCCGCTGGGGCCCCTGACCGTCGTCACCGGCGCGAACGGCAGCGGCAAGTCGAGTCTCTATCGCGCGCTGCGTCTTTTGTCGGACGTGGCGCAGGGCCGGGTGATCGGGTCGCTGGCGGGCGAGGGTGGCCTGATGTCGACATTATGGGCTGGCCCCGAAAAATTCAGCCGGGCGATGAAGGCCGGCGAAATGCCCGTACAGGGTACCAGACGGTCGGGGCCGATCAGCCTGAAACTGGGCTTCTCGTCGTCCGACTATGGCTATGCCATCGATCTGGGTCTGGCCGGTCCCGACTCGATGGGCTTCGCGCATGATCCCGAGGTGAAGGCCGAGGCGCTATGGGTCGGATCGGTGCTGGGGCGCGCCAATCCAATCGCCGAACGGCGGGGCAAGATGATCCGCCTGCGCCGTGTCGAAGACGGCGGCTGGAGCGAGCGGCGGCGTGAGATCGCCCCTTATGACAGCGTCGTTACCCATTGCGCCGACAGCGGCGACGGACTGGAACTGCTGCGCCTGCGGGATCGGATGCGTGGCTGGCGCTTCTATGACGATCTGCGAACCGACCGCGACGCCCCTGCACGTCGCCCGCAAGTGGGCACTTTCACCCCGATATTGGCTAGTGACGGGGGCGATATCGGTGCGGCGATCCAGACGATCTCCATGATCGGCGACGATGGCATCCTCGCGGATACGATCGCAGACGCGTTCGACGGCGCGATACTGAGTGTCGGTGAGCGGTTCGAGGTCCAGATGCACCAGCATGGCCTGCTCCGCCCGCTAAACGTGTCCGAACTGTCGGACGGGACGCTACGCTATATCCTGCTCGCCGCCGCCTTGCTGTCGCCACGCCCGCCGGAGTTGATGATCCTCAACGAACCCGAGGCCAGCCTGCATCCCGATCTGCTCGGTCCGCTGGCGCGGTTGATCGTCAAGGCGTCCGAGCGGTGCCAGATCATCATTGTCTCGCACGCCGCCACGCTGGTCGATGCGCTCGACCGCAGCCTGGAGACGCGGTCGATCCGTCTGTACAAGGAACTGGGCGAGACGTTGGTGGAAGATGTCGAGCGCCCGCGCTGGGTGTGGCCGTCGCGATAGCGCTCAGGCGGGGTCCTTGGCCCCCTGATGCGCGCTATAGCCCAGCCGGGCATGGCCCTGTACCGGGCCCGCGACATCGGCAACGAGATAGAGCGGCCGCCGCTTCGATTCGATATAGAGCCGTCCCAGATATTCGCCGATCATGCCCAGCACGAACATCTGCACCGCGCCCAGGATGACGGTGACGAGCATGGTCGAGGTCCAGCCCTGCACCGCCGTGCCGGTCAACCAGCCGAACGCGATATAGACCAGCAGCAGCAGCGACGCCGCCGTCAGCGCCAGGCCGATATGGCTGGCCCAGCGGAGCGGCGCGGTGGAAAAACCGGTGACTGCGTCGAAGGCGAGCGCGATCATCTTGCCCAGCGGATAATGGGTCTCGCCCGCATGACGCTCGGCGCGGTCATAGGGGAAGGGGACCTGGCGGAAGCCGACCCAGGCGACCATGCCGCGAATGAAGCGCGCCTGTTCGGGCAGCGATTGCAGCGCGTCGAGCGCACGCCTGCTCATCAGGCGGAAGTCGCCGGTGTCGAGCGGGATCGGCGTGTCGGTCAGCCGGTCGAGCATCCGGTAGAAGAGCGCCGCCGTCGCCTTCTTGAACAGCGTCTCGCCCGCGCGCTTGCGCCGCACCGCATAGACCACGTCCGCCCCCTGCGCGGCCATGGTCGCGCGCATGTCGGCGAGAAGTTCGGGAGGGTCCTGAAGATCGGCGTCGATGATCAGGATCTGCTCGCCCGCGCACAGGTCCAGGCCCGCCGTCAGCGCCAGCTGGTGGCCATGGTTGCGCGACAGGTTGATCGCCACCAGATGCGGGTCGGCGGCGGCCAGCCGCTGCATCACCGGCCAGCTGTCGTCGCGGGAGCCATCGTTGATCAGGACGATCTCATAATCCTCGCCCACCGCCGCGCGCGCCGCACCCGAGATGCGCGCGTGCAGCACGTCGAGGCAGGCGGCTTCGTTATAGCAGGGAACGACGACGGACAGGGCGGGGCGCTTCATGACGCCGCTGGTTTAGCGGCGTCGAAGCCGTCCGTCACCCATTCACGACGAGCTTGACCAATCGGCCGGGAATCAACGGCTTGTCGGCGTCGAGGCCATTGAGCGTCACGAAGCGTTCACGCTGGTAATCGGGATAGGCCATGCGCGCCGCCAGGCTGTCGACCGTATCGCCCGCCTTGACGGTGACGATGCTGATCTTCTTGCCGCGAATGGCGCCCGCCTCGGCGGCCGAGAGCGGCGCGACCGAGGCGAGCAGCGGCTGGAACGGCCCGATGCCCGACCCCGCCGGCGTGACCAGCGTGAAGGTATAGGTGGCCGACGGGAAGCGGTAAGCCACCACCGTCGCATCCACCGCGCGGCGATTGGCGGCGGCGCGCGTCGTAACATAGGCATAGGGGATGCCGTTGGCGGTGCCGTTCTGCAACTGGCCCGAGGGGGTGCCGGTGCCGAGCTGGCCGAAGCGTTGGGTGATCGCCTGGCCCAGATCGCTGCCCTGGGCCAGGCGCATCTCGGCCTGTCCGCCTTGGCCGACGATGCTCACCGCATCGCTGCCATTGGCGATGCGATACCCGCTGGGCGCAGTGAATTTCAGCTTCAGGCCGGGATGGCGGAAGGTCTGGCCGTCGATGATGCCTTCCTTGGGGTCATCGCCGTAAGGCAGGCCGTCGAGCATCCGCAGGAAGGCGGTGTCCTGTGCCGGCGCGGTTTCCGGGCGACCGGTCGCTTGCGCCAGCGCGGCGGCGCGGCGTACGCGGTCGACGCTGTTGGGGTGGGTCGAGGCCCAGGTGGGTATGGCGTTGGCATCGCGCCCGTCCGTCCGTGCGGCCAGATTGCTCGACGCCGCTAGCGAGGCGAGCATGTCGGCCGAAGCATAGGGATCATAGCCGGCGGCGGTCATGTAGCGGATGCCCAGGCCGTCGGCCTGATATTCCTGATCGCGACCATATTTCAGCGTGACCAGCTGCGCGCCGGTACCGACCAGCTGGGTCGCCAGATTGCTGCCCGTCAGGACCCCGGCGCCCGCCGCGAGGATCGAGCCGATGGTCGAGGCGGTGTTGCGGCTGCGTGAATGGCGTGCGGCGACATGGCCGACCTCATGCCCCAGCACCGAAGCGAGTTCGGCCTCCGAGTTCATCAGCGCGAGCAGCTGGCGCGTGACATAGATATAGCCGCCGGGGATGGCGAAGGCGTTCTCGACCGGCGAGTTGAGCGTGGTGACGGTGAAGTCGCCTTGCGCGTTCGACAGGCCGGATTGGACCGCCACGCGCTTGCCGACGCGCTCGACGAACGCCGCCTGCGGGCCGGTATAGCGGCCGCCATATTGCTGGACGAGTTCCGGGTTGGCCTGTGCGCCTTGCGCTTTGTCCGAGGCGGAGATGGAGCGCGTGGTCTGCGCTGTCACGGGGGCGGCGACAAGCGCGATCATGGTGGCGGCGGTGGCGAAACGCATCGGTGACGGGACTCCCTGTTCGCGCTTTTCAAAGCGTTTGACGGGCGGGGGTTCCCGTCTTTTGTTACGGGCTCGTCATTTCTGCTTCATGTTTTCTGTTCCCCGGCGAAGGCCGGGGCCGGGTTTCTTCGCCGCTGGTGATGCGTCATGCGATGCGGGGGAGGCATATGCATGGCGCCTTCGATCGCTCCTCGCGACCGGATCCCGGCCCCTGCCCGGAAACTCAAAGAAGGTTGTTCGCGCGGAGACGCGAAGACGCGGAGGTGTCGAATCCAGCCGCAGGCTGTAATCCTCTACGATCAGGCGGCTTTGCCTGCCGCTCGAAATGAGCGGTCTCCAACGCGGCTCGTCCAGACACCTCCGCGTCTTCGTGTCTCCGCGTGAACCCTCAAACCCGCTGAACCGCACTCACCACATCGGCGGCGCGCAGGGCGGCGATCAGGCGCATCAGATGCTGGATGTCGTGCACCTCGACATCGATCAGGTTGGTGTGGAAGCGCGTATCGCGCGTATCCAGCCGGACGTTGATGATGTTGGCCCTATGCTGGCCGATGATCGTCGCGAGGATGCCGAGCGCGCCGGGTTCGTTCTTGACCATGACCGAGATGCGCGCGGTCGCGCCCTCGCTCTCGTCGCCCCAGGAGACGTCGACCCAGTCGGTTTCCTCATCCGTCCGGTCGGCCAGCTCGGCCAGCACCGGGCATTGGATCGCGTGTACCTCGATCCCCGCATCGGGGCGGCGGAGGCCGACGATGCGGTCGCCCGGCACCGGGTGACAGCATTGCGCGAGGTCGTATGCGACGCCGGGCGTCAGCCCCTTGATAGAGATCGCGCTCGACTGCGGTGGGACGGCGGCGACATCCGCGCCCGCCGAGCCGGGCATCAGCGCCTCCATCACGGCGGCGTCAGACACGGTGCGACGCGCGATCGCGATCATCAGATGCGCCTCGTCGGGCATCTTCAACCGCTGGAGCGCATGGGTCAGCGCATCGGGGCCGATCTGCGCGGGCAGGCGGCGGACGATATCCTCGTACAGCTTGGTGCCCAGCGTCACCTGCTCGGCGCGCTCGGCGTGGCGCAGGTGGCGGCGGATCGCGGCCAACGCCTTGCCGGTGATCGCCAGGTTCAGCCAGTTGGCCTGCGGCGTCTGCCCCGCCGAGCGCAATATCTGCACCTGGTCGCCGTTCGAGATCACGGTCGACAGCGGCACGACGCGCCCGTTCAGCTTGGCGCCCACCGCCTGGTCGCCCAGATCGGTGTGGACGGCATAGGCGAAGTCGATCGGCGTCGCGCCCTTGGGCAGCTGGATCAGCTCGCCCTTGGGGGTGAAGGCGAAGATGCGATCCTGGTACATCGCCATCTTCGTATGCTCGATCAGCTCTTCGGGGCTGTCCGAGGTGTCGAGGATTTCGACCAGGTCGCGAATCCAGCTGACCTGCGCGTCGTGGCGGGTCGCCTGCTTGTAGGTCCAGTGCGCGGCCAGGCCGAAATCGGCCTCGGCATGCATTTCCGGCGTGCGAATCTGGATCTCGATACGCGCATTGTCGGCATGGATGACGGACGTGTGGAGCGAGCGATAGCCGTTGCGCTTGGGTGTCGAGATATAATCCTTGAACCGCCCCGGCACCATCGGCCAGCGGCGATGGATCAGCCCCAACGCACGGTAGCAGTCCTCCTCGGTCGGTACGATCGCACGGAAGGCCATGACGTCGGACAGCTGCTCGAAGCTGATGTGCCGTTCGTTCATCTTGCGGAAGATCGAGAAGGCGGATTTCTCGCGCCCCGTCACGTCCGCATCCACGCCGCCGCGCGACATCAGCAGCTTCAGCCCCGACGCGATCTTGGAAATCCGGTCGCCGCCGCCCTCCTTCATCTGGGCCAGACGCAGGGAGATCGATTCGAACGCTTCGGGTTCGAGCTGCTGGAAGGAGAGCATCTGCATCTCCTTCATGAACTCGTACATGCCGATCCGCTCGGCGAGCGGGGCATAGATGTCCATCGTCTCCTTCGCGATGCGGCGGCGTTTCTCCGGCTTCGCGATGTGGTGGAGGGTACGCATGTTGTGGAGGCGATCGGCTAGCTTCACCAGCAGGACGCGGATATCGTCCGACATGGCGAGCAGGAACTTGCGCAGGTTTTCGGCGGCGCGCTCGCTCTCGGTCTGCGCCTCGATCTTGGACAGCTTGGTGACGCCATCGACCAGCCGCGCGACATTGGGACCGAACAGCCGCTCGATCTCGTCATAGGTGGCGACGGTGTCCTCGATCGTGTCGTGCAGGATGGCGGTGGCGATCGTCTCGTCATCCAGATGCAGGTCGGTCAGGATGCCGGCCACCTCGATCGGATGGCTGAAATAGGGATCGCCCGAGGCACGCTTCTGGCTGCCATGCGCCTTCATCGAGAAGACATAGGCGCGGTTGAGCAGCGCCTCATCGGCCTGGGGGTCATAGTCGAGCACGCGGTCGACGAGTTCATACTGGCGGAGCACGAAATCAGATTTGCGGGGTAGGGATACGCATTGCAACAATTTTGATGCGATCAGGGTGATCGGAGTCATGATAAGCCCCTCTCCCGGCAGGGGGAGGGGTTGGGGAGGGGCATGGGCCACTGCGGCTGGTCTCGGTGAGACCCCGTGCCCTCC
>NZ_JBNNOB010000168.1:0-6351 GCF_050274375.1 Sphingomonas sp. NPDC019816 | reverse complement strand
CGCTCAGGCTGAACGGGTTCGGGGGAATACCGGCCGAGTTCGAGGGAGTCCAAACCTCCGTTCAGCCTGAGCGAAGTCGAAGGCCACGCGATTCCCCCCTCAACTCAACCGATCGATCGCCTCCAGCGTCAACGACCCCGGCACGATCATGATCGGCACCGGCAACGCACCCGCATCGGTGCCCGAGAAATGGCTGACCAGCGTTCCCGGCGCCCCGCTGGCGGCGGCCCCCAGCACCAGGGCCGCGATCTCGGGGTTGGCGGCGATCAACTCGCGGATCACCTTTGGCCCATCCCCCTCACGCACCGTGATGGCGGGGCGCAGGCCCGATTCGTCGAGGATCGCGCCCGCCGCGCTGGCGACCAGCGCTTCTGCCTGTTGGCGCGCTTCGTCCTCGATCGTCGCCTGCACGCCGCCGAAGGCGATGAACTCCTGCGGCGGCAAAATCGTCAGGATCTCGACGCCGCCACCGGTCTTCACGGCGCGCCTCGCGGCGAAACGCAGGGCGATTCTCGATTCAGGACTGTCGTCGATCACGACCAGATAGATGCGCATCGCGGCCCCCTCCTTGTCACTCACGGATGCCGTTACATAGTATTTCATGCAAGGCCATGGCTTGACCGAGCGCAATTCGGGCGCAAGAGACAGGCCGCTACGGAATTGGTTTGCCCCGAGAGGACCTCCATGTCGATCGAGATCAAGATGCCCGCGCTGTCGCCGACCATGGAGGAAGGCACGCTGGCCAAATGGCTGGTGAAGGAAGGGGACACGGTGAAGTCCGGCGATATCATGGCCGAGATTGAAACCGACAAGGCCACGATGGAATTCGAGGCGGTGGACGAAGGCGTCATCGCCAAGATCCTCGTCTCCGAGGGTTCCGACAATGTGAAGGTCGGCACCGTCATCGCAATCCTGGCCGAAGAGGGCGAGGATGCCTCGTCGGTCCAGGCGCCGTCGAAGTCGGAAACCCCGGCTCCGGCCCAGCCGATGCCGACCGACCCGACCGATCCCAACAAGACCGGCAGCGAAGCCAAGCCCGTCGAGCGCACGCTGACCCAGGCCGAGGATCACGGCAAGCCCGTCGATTCGGGCAAGCAGGGTGGCTCCAGCGCCGGTAACGGCCGCGCGATCGCCAGCCCGCTGGCGCGTCGTATCGCCTCGCAAAAGGGCCTCGACCTGTCCGCGCTGACCGGCTCGGGCCCGAACGGTCGCATCGTGAAGGCGGACGTCGAGAATGCGCAGCCGGGTCAGGCCAAGGTCGCCGCTCCCACTGCTAGCGCTTCGTCGTCGGAAGCAGCTGCTGCCCCGGCCGCCGCGCCCAAGCCCGCGCAGGTGCCGGACATCCCGCACGAAGCGTCGAAGCTGTCCAACATGCGCAAGACGATCGCGCGTCGCCTGACCGAGTCGAAGCAGCAGGTGCCGCACATCTATCTGACGGTGGACATCCGCCTCGACGCGCTGCTCAAGCTACGCGGCGAGCTGAACGCCGGTCTGGAATCGCGCGGGGTGAAGCTGTCGGTCAACGACATGCTCATCAAGGCGCTGGGTGTCGCGCTGATGGCGGTGCCGAAGTGCAACGTCATGTTCACGCCGGACCAGCTGATCAGCTTCAAGCGCGCCGACATCTCGGTCGCGGTGTCGACCCCGGCTGGCCTGATCACCCCGATCGTGTCGGAGGCGGATACGCGTTCGCTGTCGTCCATCTCGACCACGATGAAGGACCTGGCCACCCGCGCCCGCGACAACAAGCTGCAGCCGCATGAATTCCAGGGTGGTACGGCCTCGATCTCGAACATGGGCATGTTCGGCATCAAGCAGTTCGAGGCGGTCATCAACCCGCCGCAGGGCATGATCCTGGCGATCGGCGCGGGCGAGAAGCGCCCCTATATCGTCGACGACCAGCTGGGCGTGGCGACCGTCATGTCGGCGACCGGCAGCTTCGATCACCGCGCCATCGACGGGGCCGACGGCGCCGAGCTGATGAAGGTGTTCAAGGAGCTGGTCGAGCGTCCTCTGGCGATGCTGGCCTGATCGACGCCGGGGGCGGGGCCATGCGGGTTCGGATCGAGCTGTTCCATATCGCCCTCGGGCTGGCGGCGGCGGTGGTCATGACCTGGGCCGCCGCCTGGGCCTACCCGCTGGCCCGCACCGAAATCTGGTGGTGCGGGTTGGGTGCGATGATCGCGACGGTGGCGATGGGCATCGGCCCGCTCCACCGCGCGCGCATCGCCGACCGCATGGCACGGAGGCATGCCGAGCAATGAGCACGCTGCCCGATCTGGATCCCGTCATCCGCGTCACCGCGATGCCGGGGGACGCCAATCCCTATGGCGACATCTTCGGCGGCTGGCTGATGGGCCAGATGGACTTGGCCGCCGGTTCGGTGGCCTCGCGCCATTCGGGCGGCCGCGCGGTCACGATCGCGGTCGAGGGGATGAAGTTCCACGCCCCCGTCCTCGTCGGCGACGAAGTCTCGGTCTATGCCCAGCTCGTTCGCGTCGGCACCACGTCGATGACGATCGAGGTCGAGGCTTGGCGCCGCGCCCGTCATGTCGAGGATGCGACCAAGGTGACGCAGGCGCGCTTCGTGTTCGTCGCGACCGACAAGGATCGCAAGCCGCGTACCGTTCCACCGATGGCTGGGCAGGCCGAGGCCCTGCAAGGCTGACATTCATTCGGGGGCGAACCCCAACCGCCGCCCGCCCGGGCGCGCGTTCAAAAGGAAGAGCAAAGTGGCTGACACTTACGACCTTATCGTCCTCGGCTCGGGTCCCGGCGGCTATGTCGCGGCGATCCGCGCGAGCCAGCTCGGCCTGAAGGTCGCGATCGTCGAGCGCGAGCGGCTGGGCGGCATCTGCCTCAACTGGGGCTGTATCCCGACCAAGGCGCTGCTGCGCTCGGCCGAGGTCTATCATTACATGACCTATGCCGCGCAGTACGGCCTGTCGGTCGAGAAGCCCTCGTTCAGCCTCGACAAGGTGGTCGATCGCAGCCGCAAGGTGGCGGGCCAGCTGAATGCGGGCGTCAAGGGCCTGATGAAGAAGAACAAGGTCGCCGTCCATGAGGGCGTCGGCACGATCACCGGAAAGGGCAAGCTGTCGGTCGTTCAGGGCGACAAGACCACCGAGCTGACCGCCAAGCACATCATCGTCGCCACCGGCGCGCGCGCCCGCGACCTGCCCTTCGCCAAGGCGGACGGCGAGCGGATCTGGACCTATCGCCATGCGATGGTGCCGCCCGCCATGCCGACGAAGCTGCTGGTCATCGGCTCGGGCGCGATCGGCGTCGAGTTCGCCAGCTTCTACAACGACATGGGCGCGGAAGTGACCATCGTCGAGATGCTCGACCGGATCATGCCCGTCGAGGACGCCGAAGTCAGCGAGTTCATGACCAAGCAGCTGACCAAGTTCGGCATGACCATCAAGACCAAGACCGGCCTCGAAAAGCTGGAAGCCACGGCGTCCGGCGTGAAGGCCGCGATGAAGGGCCCCGACGGCAAGGTCGAGACCGCCGAATTCAGCCATGCGATCGTCGCCATCGGCATCGTCCCCAATACCGAGAATATCGGTCTGGAGAAGCTGGGCATCGAAACCGATCGCGGTCACATCAAGACCGACGGCTATGGCCGCACCAATGTCGACGGCATCTGGGCGATCGGGGACGTGACCGGCGCACCGTGGCTGGCGCACAAGGCGAGCCATGAGGGCGTGATCGCGGCAGAGGCCATCGCGCAGGCGCTGGGCAACAAGGATGTCCACCCGCACGCGATGGACAAGGGCAACATCCCGGGCTGCACCTATTCGCGTCCGCAGGTCGCGTCGGTGGGCTTCACCGAGGCGAAGGCCAAGGAAGCCGGGTATCAGGTGAAGGTCGGCAAATTCCCCTTCATCGGCAACGGCAAGGCGATCGCGCTGGGCGAGGCCGAGGGCTTCGTGAAGACGGTGTTCGACGCCAAGACGGGCGAGCTGCTGGGCGCGCATATGGTCGGCGCGGAAGTGACCGAGATGATCCAGGGCTATGTCGTGGCCCGCCAGCTGGAGACGACCGAGGCCGAGCTGATGGAAACGGTGTTCGCGCATCCGACCATCTCGGAATCGATGCATGAGTCGGTGCTCGCGGCTTACGGGCGCGCGATCCACATCTGATTTTTGCGTCATCGGTTATGGGAAGGGGGCTCGCGGTTGCGGGCCCCTTTTTCGTTGGGGGATTCCCTTGGCCTTCGACTTCGCTCAGGCTGAACGGGGGTTAGGGAAATGATGCCATTCCTTCGCTCCGTTCAGCCTGAGCGAAGTCGAAGGCCACGCGAGACACGTCCCTCAAAACCTCGTCATCGAAATACAGACAGTCCCGGATCAATCCCGGTCCCCACCGCCCGATCGCATCCATTCAGCCGCATTCCGCTTGCGAAACGAGGGGATTTGGCCGCATCGGAGCTATCGACCCAGTTGATCGGCGCGCCATGACCCAAGCCCATTCCCATCGCCTGCGCATCGTGATCGCGACCCTGATCCTATTCGGGTTGAGTGTCCTCGTCTTCGCGCCCGGCTATGCGCAATATGACAGCGTTACCCAATATGATCAGGTGCTGCGCGGCCGTTACGACGACTGGCATCCGCCGATCATGGCGCGGCTCTGGTCCTTGTTCGGGCGGCAGGGGGCGGGGCCGATGCTGGTGCTTCAGCTGGCGGGCTGGTGGCTCGGGCTGGGGAGCATCGCGGCGGGGATCGTCGATCGGCGGCCGCGCGCGGCGCTGGCGGTGTTGGCGATCGGGCTGGTGCCGCCATGGCTGGGCTGGCAGGTAAGCGTCCTCAAGGATGCGCAGATGACCGGCGCGACGCTGGCGGCGGTCGGACTGGTCGGCTGGTGGCGGCTGCGCGGACGGGCGGTACCGGGCTGGGCTTGGCTGCTGGTCGCGCTCCTGCTGGGCTATGCGGCGCTGGTCCGGGCCAACGCCATCTTCGCGATCGCGCCGTTGGTCGCGTTTCTGCTCGCCGAACGCTGGGGGCGGCGGATCGCGCTCACCCTGGGGCTGACGCTGGCAACGCTGGCGCTGGCACCGGTCGTCAATCACCGATTGCTCGGCGCGAAGGCCAGCGGCGTGGCTCGCGCCCAGGCACTCTACGATCTGGCGGGGATCGCGGTGCGCGTGCCGTACGATCCGCGTCTGGGCTTCACGCCGGCGGAGGTGGCCGGCTTGCGTGCCAAGGCCTGTGTCCGGCCGTTCTTCTGGGACCCGTTGGGGGAGCCGGACCGGTGCGGTACGCTGCTGGCGCGGTTCCAGGCGATGGCGCCGGGGCCGCTTTATGCGCGGCTTGCTCCCGCCATTCTGCATCATCCCTTCGCCTATGCCGCGCAGCGTCTGTCGCATATCAACTCGACCTGGCGATGGGCGGTGCCAGCGCGCTGGATCAACGCCGACCCGCCGCAGTCGACCGAACCCAACAGTCTCGGTCTGGGCGCACCGGGGCGGGTCGCGCTGGCGTGGCAGAAAATGGCGGGCGGCTGGGTCGACCTGCCCGTCATGTGGCCGATCGTCTGGCTGGTGCTCGCCGCCGGGGGCTTCGTGGTTACGCGTGGGGCGGGGCTGGCGGGGGCGTTGTTCGCCTCGACGCTGGGGCAGGAGGCGAGTTTCCTGGTCATCAGCGTAGCGTCAGATTTCCGCTATCACCTCTGGGCGATCATCGCCTGTGCGCTGGGGCTGGTATTGGCACGGCCATGGCGGGGGGATCGGCGGATCGTCGTGGCGACGGCGGTCGTGCTTGGCCTGATCCTGATCGTCGGCATCGCGACGCGCGCGACGCTGCCCGTGCCACCGCAAAGCTATCAGGGGATGCTGGGGTGAACCCGAAATCGGCCGGGCGGCGTTGACCGCCGCGAAAGGAGCCGATGATGGCCGACGACCACGAGCAGATTTACGCCGATTTCAAGGAGGCCGTGAACATGGCCCCCGCCGAGCTGGAAAAGTTTCTGGAGACGGACGAGTCGCAGGAGGTCGGCCAGAAGAAGAACGGCTCGGATGAGAGCGTCGGGCATGACTCGGGCCGCAAGATCGTCGCGATCAAGCGCAAGAAGAAGGCCGATCTGACCGACGATGACTATGCCCATATGAAGAAGGTCGTAGGTTATGTGCATCGGCATCTGAAGCAGGGCGGGCCGGACAAGGATGTCGAACATTCGCCGTGGCGCTACTCGCTGATGAACTGGGGGCATGATCCGCTGAAGGATTGAGGGGGCACCCTAGCACGGTCCGTTCAGCCTGAGCGAAGTCGAAGGCCATGCGCGACTTTCTCCCTAATCCGCCGGGGTGGTGATTTGTACAGAGCCTTCCCCCCCCCCTCCCCCTTCCCCCTC
>NZ_JBNNOB010000167.1:0-6406 GCF_050274375.1 Sphingomonas sp. NPDC019816 | reverse complement strand
CAACTCCCTACTTGCCGCGTGACGTTCGCTATCCGTTCGCCCTTTCCGTGCAGATACGTCACTTTCGTGTAGTCACCCCTCACCGGATATGAACCCTTCGACCGACCGTTGAAATGCCTTCCCCACGAGCGCGCCCGGAACCGGCTCGAAGCCCGGCATCATGGCACCATAGACGTCCCACGCCTCCTCGAGGACGGTCGGATTGACCACGTTGATCCGTATGCCGCGCGGCATTTCGTGCGCGACGCAGCGCACGAATGTGTCGATCGCGCCGCTGGTCGTCGCATCCGCGATCGCCTCGGGAACGGGCTTGATATTCAAGATCCCGGAAATGAGGGTAAACGAGCCGCAGTCAGCGACATAGTCACAGCCTACACGCACCAGGTTGATCTGCCCGAGCAGCTTGCTTTCGATGGTTACGCGCCATTGATCATCGGTCATGGTCACGAAGGGCGCGTACTCGCAGTGGCCAACGGCGCAGATCACGGCATCGACTTGTCCGACCTTTTCAAACAGCGCTCGGATAGATGCCGTGTTGGTAATGTCCACTTGGTGATCGCATGTCGAGCCAGAGCGGCTGGCGGTCACGACGTCGTGGTGGGCGAGGCCTTTGAGCGCAGCCTGTCCCATGAGGCCGTTAGCCCCAACGATGAGAATCTTCATTGTCGTTGTCTTTCCCGGGTCGATTTTGCGCCGTCAGAGGCCGAGGCGAAAATCCGAAATGCTGGTCTTGGTCAGGGTCAGGTCCCGGAACTGGGTCACAGATCCCTTGCCCTGCGGCGATTGCGCGCTCACGCCCACCCACAGCTTCTGAGGATAGTCATTTTTGAACAAGCGGATCAGCTGCCAGCTCTTCTGGTCCGTCGAATAGTAGAACCCGACCGTTTTCGTATCCGAAGAGATTTTCATCCAGACATTCGGCGCTGTCACAACATCATGATTGTTGTCATCGGAGGTGTCGTTCGTGCGGACGCTGACGATGCGAACCCGTCCCCGCTCATCACGCTCCATCGCCATTTTGAGCCAGTGGGCATCATCGACCCATATGTAGAAGGTGCCGGCGTCGTAGGTAGCGTTGAACGACGGGGTCACCAAACCTGACAACGTCCAGGACTTGGCATTATCGACTTCTGCCAGGAGAACCGGCGCAGTGTTGTTCGACAGCTTGCCGTCGGGATCGCGGAAATTGTCACGCCCGCCCTCGCTCGCCAGCGAGATCATTCCTCCTTCAACCTTCGCGGATCTTGCCGCCTGATTAAGCGATCGGGTGAAGCTGATTCCCGGCAGGGCCAGGTTCACTTTTTCATCGCCCATTTGCTGAGCATTCGCCGGCAGCGCCAGACCCATTGCGATCACCATCAAAGGGAGTTGCACTTTCATCGTCAGATCCTCTTTTCTGTCTTGAACGTCGTCAGGTCACCGCCGAGGCGAGTAGACCGGCAAGATGATCGACCGCTTCCTTCTTCGAAATGCGGCCGCGCTGCACCTCGTTCGAGAGCGATGCGGCGGCGCCGACAAAGGCTACGACCGAGGCAAAATGGATGGGACGTGCAGCGCGAGACTCGAGCGTCGCAACGCAAAGGCCGACATAGCGATCATCGCAGTCCCGGCGCATGGTTTCCATTTCGGCGCCGCCACTCAGAGCGCCAGCCAGCGCCGCTGCCACAGGCCCTGACTGCTCGACGCAATCGACATAGGCCTGGGCGATGACTTTAGCCGCCTCCTCGACCGTAGCTGCGCGCTCGAGGGCCTTGGTCAGCTCCTCGATATGGCCGGTATAGTAGCGATCATAGAGCGCGCAGAGCAGCCCTGCCCGGCTCTGGAAATGGTTATAGGCAATCGGCTTGGAGACCCCTCCCCGCTCGGCCGCCTCGGCCAGCGTCAGAGCATGCACGCCGTGCTCGGCAACATACGACCATGCAGCGTCGAGTAGGGCATTGCGGCGATCCGCCGCGGACAACTTCACCACCGGAACAAACTCATATTACGATTCGTAACTTACTTATCGTAATAAATCGCTCGCGACGCAAGCGCACCTTTTTGGTGTCTCGGAAGCGGCGTGATCAGAACGGGTTCGCTGCTTCATGGCGATCGAACACATTGCCAGATTGCGTTCGCGAGAAAGAGCTTGACCTTACCATGATGGGAAGGTGGACAAGGTATGTCGTTTTATCCCCTCTGAGGGACTTGAGAGGCGACATGACTGATTTGATCGACCGCCGTGCCCTCCTTCGGGGAAGCGCGGCTTTGGGAGGAACGGCTGCGCTCGCCAGCTGGTTTCCTGCCTGGGCCCAACCCGTGTCCGCCGGTATCGTGCGGCCACTCCCGACAGTGTCCGGCGATGAAATCCATCTGAAGATCGCTGCGCAGATGATGACGATCGATGGCCGGATGAGCCATGCGATCGGCATCAACGGCACAGTGCCCGCGCCGCTTGTTCGGCTGCGGGAAGGACAGAAGGTCCGCCTCCATGTTGAAAATGCACTGGACGAGGACAGCTCGATCCACTGGCACGGGCTGATCCTCCCCTTCCAGATGGACGGCGTTCCAGGCGTGAGTTTCCCCGGGATCAAGCCCAGGTCGACCTTCACCTACGAATTCCCGATCGTTCAGTCGGGGACCTATTGGTATCACAGCCATTCGGGTCTGCAGGAACAGCTGGGCCATTATGGCCCGATCGTGATCGACCCCGCCGGCGAGGACCCGATCAAGTCCGACCGCGAGCATGTTCTGGTCCTGTCCGACCACAGCCCGCTTCACCCGCATACGATCTTCCGCAAGCTCAAGCAGCAAGGAGGCTACTTCAATTTCCAGAAGCAGACGCTGGCTGGCCAGCTCGCTGGCCGTGACCAGAGCGGCAAGGATCGGCTTGCCTGGGGCGCGATGCGCATGGACCCGACCGATGTTTCAGACGTAACGGGCAGCACCTACACCTATCTCGTGAACGGCCATGGCCCTCGGGACAACTGGACGGGGCTGTTTCATCCGGGCGAGCGCATACGCCTGCGCATTATCAACGCCTCGGCGATGACGACGTTCAACTTCCGGATTCCCGGTTTGAAGCTGACGGTGGTGCAGGCAGATGGTCTCCCGGTTCGTCCGGTGAGCGTCGACGAAATTCAGGTAGCGGTTGCCGAGACCTATGACGTGATCGTCGAGCCGGCAGACGACCGTGCCTATACGATCGTTGGCGAGAGTGTCGATCGCTCGGGGATGGCGCGCGCCACCCTTGCTCCGCGCGAGGGCATGGCCGCAATTGTTCCGCCGCTGCGCAAGCGTCCCTTAGCCGACATGAAAGACATGGGGATGGGCGATATGGCGGGTATGTCCAGCATGGATCATTCGGCCATGCCCTCGAGCGGCAAAGATGCTGCTTGCCCGCCGGAACATGCGGCGATGGGACATTGCAAGCCCGCCGGCGACGCGGCGGCAATGGACCAACCGACGATGAGCCACGGCACCGGCGGCATGAAGCATTCGATGCGCGACATGTCGATGGCACCCGAGGTCAAGGACACACCGACGGTTCAGACGATATCGCCGATGCCGATCGACCGAACGGGCGAACCAGGCCAAGGGCTCAAGGATGTCGGCCACAAGGTGCTGGTTTACCGCGATCTCATGGCGGTCGAGCGCAACCCCGACGTAAGAGCGCCGGACCGATCGATGCGGATCCATCTGACCGGCAATATGGAACGTTACATGTGGGCGTTCGACGGCGTCAAACTGAGCGAAGTGAAAAAGCCCATCCCGTTTCTCAAGGACGAGCGGGTCCGCATCACGTTGGTCAACGATACAATGATGGGGCACCCCATCCATCTGCATGGACATTTCTTTGAGCTGGTCACCGGCCACGGCGCCTACGCCCCGCGCAAACATACCGTCCAGGTGCAACCCGGCGGCACCGTGACGTTCGACGTGACGACTGACGCCGTGGGCGACTGGGCGTTTCATTGCCACATGCTTTATCACATGCACGCAGGGATGATGCAGATCGTCTCCGTGCGCCCCCGCGAAGGAACGGCCGCATGAAAATCCTCATCTCTCTGTTCGCAACCTCGATCCTGGCTTTGAGCGCGCCGCTGGCTGCCCAAACAATGGACCACAGTCAGCATGGCAACACCCGGGCAGATGCCAGGAAAGCGCCGTCCCGGCCCTCGGCCAAGCCCACGGCGAAGCCACGCAAAGCGCCTGCGCCTTCGCGCCAGGCGCCTGCGAAGAGCGATCCATCCTGCCCGCCCGAGCATGCCGCCATGGGTCATTGCACACCCAAGCCTGCCGGTGCCGCCAAAGGCAAGCCAAGTGCCTGGCTCAGCCATATGAACGAGTTGCGAGCATGAAAACCCTGGCATTCCTGAGTGCGGCGTCGGTCCTGGCGCTCGCCAGCCCGGCGGGCGCTCAGTCCATGGATCATTCTCAGCATCAAAGCGCGCCCGCGTCGGCCGCAGATAGACCGGACGCGACAAGCAAGACGGGGGCGACGGCATGTTCTCCGGAACATGCCGCCATGGGGCACTGCAAACCCGCCCCGGCCGAAGCGAAAAAGGACCCGCTTGTCCCTGCTTCGGCGCCCGAGGTCAAAGTCCGCAAGCAGCCTGTCTGCGCCCCGGAGCATGCGGCGATGGGCCATTGTACACCGGCGCCCGACACGCAGGAAGGTGACGAAGATTCGTCAGCTGGACCACCCCCGTCAGCGACATCTTCAGACCCCTCCTGCCCGCCCGAACATGCGGCAATGGGTCATTGCACCCCGAAGGCGGCCGCTCCCGTTATGCCATCGGTGGAGCAGTCGGGGACTGCGCTTCCAGCCGGCAATGCACCGGCGCCAGCAGCGCCCGACGCAGATTATGCAGATCGGGTCTGGGGTCGCGATGCGATGAAGCCTGTTCGGAACGCCATGATGAAAGAGCATGGCGGGATGTCCTATTCACAGGTCATGCTCAATCTCGCCGAGATCCAGATCCGCGATGGCAAGGAAGGCTATCATTGGGATGGAGAGGCCTGGTTCGGCGGGGACATCAACCGGCTGACGGTCAAATCTGAAGGCGAAGGTGATTTCGGTGGCGGTCTGGAGGGCGCCGAGGTCCAGGCTCTCTACAGCCGCGCGATTGGCCCCTACTTCAATCTGCAAGCAGGCGTACGGCAGGACATCCGACCAGAGCCTTCGCGCACATACGCCGTCATCGGCTTTGAAGGCTTGGCCCCCTACTGGTTTGAGATCGAGGGCGCGGCCTTCGTCTCGGACAAAGGCGATCTCCTGGGCAGGATCGAGGGCTATTATGATCAGCGTATCACGCAGCGCCTGGTCGCGCAGCCACGCGCCGAGGTGAACCTTTCCGCGCAGGATATGCGCGCGGAAGGGATCGGGTCGGGTCTGGTCAATGCCGAGCTCGGGCTGCGGGTTCGATACGAGATTGTCCGCGAGTTTGCGCCCTATGTGGGTGTGGCGTGGGAACGAAAATTCGGCGAGACGGCCAGAATTGCTCGCGCTGCCGGCGAGGACACCGGAGGTTTCAATCTCGTCGCCGGTGTTCGGGTCTGGTTCTGACAGAGATCGCACGCGCGGATTTTCAACGATCCTCGCCGCGATGCTCTTGAGGCTGCCCCGGACTTTCAGGACTGTGTTCGGGAAGGCTTCAAGTGCGGCCCAGACGCGCGCCAGCTAGAAAGCTCGAGTTGACGCGCGTCTGGGCCATCCAAACGGCCGATTCAGTCCTCGCTGTGATCCTCACCGATATGGGATGCCATATCGATCAGCATGTCACTGACATGCGCATCGGCTACCTGATAGAAAACCTGGCGAGACTGTCGCTCGCCCCGCACCAGTCGGGCACCACGCAGTAGCCGCAGATGGTGGCTTACGAGCGTCTGGGAAAGACCGAGGCTTTCTGCAATGTCGCCAACCGCCTTGGGCACATTCAGGCAAAACAGCAATATCCGCAGACGGGTCGGATCGCCGAGCAAACGAAAGGTCTCGGCCAGAATAGTCATCTCATGGCTCGATAGGCGGAGATGCGCATCCCCCACGTCCGGGCCTGTATGTTCATGGACGTCAGACATTTCGATCTCACTCTTGGCAGCATGCATTCGACATATGTGGACATGTTCATATGCACGAGATGAGGCTCCTCTCCAAGGACGACAAGGTCAGGGGGCGACTTTCGCTCGTGACGCCTGCCAGACCAATGGCACCAGCATGAGCGCCAGCGCGGGCAGGATGGCCCAATTGATCACGACCCAGCCTGCGCTGTGCATCACCGATCCTGCAAGGAAGGACACAATGGCTGTCACCCCGAAGACGAGAAAGTCATTCTGGACTTGCCCCGGAAAAGTGGAGAGTTCCCTTGAGGTGAAAGGCGAACTCGATGACGAAGCAGCGACGTTTCACGAAGGAATTCGAGGAGGA
>NZ_JBNNOB010000166.1:0-6469 GCF_050274375.1 Sphingomonas sp. NPDC019816 | reverse complement strand
AGCGCGAACTGTTCGCGCCGGTTGAGCGTCAGCTTCAACTCGGCCAGCACCTCGCCGATGATCGGGCGGAATTCCTCGGCCAGCTCGTCCTTGCCCAGCGTCGCCGCCGCTTCGGGGTCGACGCGTTCGAGCAGGCGGGGCAGCACCTGTTCCTTGATGCGGTGGATCGATGCCTCGAACCCTTCGCCGCGCGCCGGGGCGGGTTCGAGGGCGGCGGCCTGACGCTCGGCCAGTCGCTGCATCGCATCGAGCGTCTCGGCGGGGGCCGCGCCCGCCAGGCTGCTCAACGGTGGAAACTGTTCGCCGCCCGGCGGGGGCGTATCCGGGCGCGGGCCGGGGCCGTGCATTGGCCGCGCCACGCCGAAGGTCGGACGGGCCCCCGCCGCGCTTCCCAGACCTTGTCGGCGACCGAACGCATTCATCCCGCAATTCCCCATGGCATAACGCGCCTGCGGTAATCGCGAAGATTTACGATATGCCTAACCGAACGCGGTTGCCGCCGGGGGAAGTCGCGGGATATGGCGGCCGGCGATGCTCCGCCGCCTCGTCCTCGCGCTCATCCTGACCATCGTCGGGTTCCTGCCCGTCGCGGCGCGGGCCGACGACATCGCCGCGACCGCACGCGGCGTGGTGCGGGTCGTCACCATCGCGATGGTCGACGATCGGGTGGAGGGCTTCGGCCATGGCTCGGGCTTCGCGGTCGCGCCCAACCGCATCGTCACCAACGCGCATGTCGTCGAACTGGCCGAGCGCTATCCCGACAATGTCGTAGTCGGCGTGGTGCCCTCCGAAGGCAGCAAATCCTATCAGGGGCGAGTGATCGCCTATGATTCGCGCCGCGATCTGGCATTGATCGAGGTGAGCGAGGCCAAGCTGCCCCCCGTCGCCCTGTTCACCGGCCCGGTGACCGAGGGGGATCAGGTGATCGCGCTCGGCTATCCCGGCAATGTCGATCTGGCGACCGCGCAGTCGGCGGCGGACTATATCCGCCCGCTGTCGCCCGTCCGGTCGCAGGGCGTCGCCTCGGGCCGGCGGACGCTGACCGGGATCGAGGTGCTGCTCCACACCGCCAGCATCGCGCGCGGCAATTCGGGCGGGCCGCTGCTCGATCCGTGCGGGCGGGTGATCGGGGTCAATTCGGCGCTGACCCGTGCCGATGACGGCGATTCGACCTTCGGCTTCGCCATCGCCGATACCGAGCTGATGGCGTTCCTGCGCGCCGCCAAGCAACCCTATGCCTCGATCGGGTCGCCCTGCACCTCGATCGAGGAGCGGCTGCGCGAGGACAGCGCGGCGGATGCGCGTGCGGTGGCGGACGCTGCCGCTGCCCGGCGCGAGGCGGCGAATGCGGCGGCGCTGCGGCGCGAGGAAGCGCTTAACGCCGCGCGCGGCGAGGCCGAGCGCACGCGTGAGAATGTCATGGCACTGGCGGCGCTGCTGCTGGTCGGCGGGGCGCTGGCGATCGGCGGGGCGGGGCTGCTCGAATCGCGGGGACAGCGGCGGCCGGCGATCTGGACCGTGTCGGCGGGCGGGGTGGCGGTGCTGGCGGCGGTCGTCACCTTCCTGTTGCGCCCCTCGGCCGACGTGACGCTGCCGCGCGAATCGAGCACGACGCCCGCTGCCCAGCCGTCGACCGCCGCGCTCGGCCCGATGATCTGCACGCTCCAGGCCGATCGCAGTCGGATCACCGTGTCCTCCACCGCCGAGACCGCGTTCAACTGGGGCGCGAATGGCTGCGTCGATCGCAACGTCCAGTATCTGGAAGGCGAGGGCGGGTGGCAGCGTGTGCTCGTCCCCGACGACGAACAGACCGTCACCGTCGCGCGCTTCGATCCGCTGACGCGCACCTATACCCAGACGCGCTATATGCTGCCCGCCGCGACGATGGAATCGATCCGCAAGCTGCACGGACCGAACACCGCGCGCGCCTGCACCCGCGATGATGCCGCGCTCCAGAAGCTGGAGGCCGAACAGGCCGCGATCCGCCAGCAGTTGCCGCCGCTGCCCAACGAGAAACTGGTCTATCGCTGCCGCTCGGCGCGCTGACGCTCCCTCTCTGGCGCGCAATTCACTTGCCAGTCGCGGTCCATATCTGTTGGATCGAACCCTGATACGAGACGGCTTGGGAGGGCCGGGGGAATGACGAACTGGGGGGTGCGTGCCGGCCGATGGATGGCCGCCGCGACGGGCATGGCATGCGCGGCGCTGTCGGCGATGCCCGCCAAGGCGGAATGGCGCGAGGCGCGGGGGCGGCATTTCGTCCTCTATGGCAACATGCCCGAGGGCACGCTGCGCACCATGGCGACGCGGCTGGAGCAGTTCGACGGCGCGATGCGCCAGCTCCACGCGATCCCCGAGCAGGAGGGCGAGGAAAGCAATCCCGTCACTGTTTATGTCCTGCCCGACGAAGCGGCGGTGCGACGGCTCTATGGCAAGGGCGGCGATAACATCGCGGGCTTCTACGAGCCGCGCGTCTCCGGCTCGGTGGCGTTCACGCCGATGCGCGGGCAGGGCGACGGGCTGAACGCGCTGAAGCCCCAGATCGTGCTGTTCCACGAATATGCCCATCATTTCCTGCTGGGCAATTCGCAGATCGCCTATCCGGCCTGGTATTCCGAAGGCTATGCCGAGTTCGTCAGCACCGCGCGCTTCGATCGCGAGGGCATCATGATCGGCGTGGCGGCGCAGCACCGTGCCTACGGCCTGATCGACAGCAGCAAGCTGCCCATCGAGACGCTGTTCGATTCGACCCGGCGCAAACTCGATTCGCATGAGCTGGACCAGGTCTATGGTCGCGGCTGGCTGCTGACCCATTACACCCAGTTCGATCCGACCCAGTCGCCCAAGCTGAACGCGTACCTCAAGCTCCTCAACCAGGGCGTGCCGAGCATCGCGGCGGGCGACCAGGCGTTCGGATCGCTGAAGGCGCTGGACCGGCAACTCGACGGCTATCTGCGGCGCAGCACGCTGCCCGGCCGGCTCGTTCGGTACGAGCGGTTGCCCAAGGCCGAGATCGCGGTGCGGACGATGAGTCCGGGCGAGCAGCAGATGATGCCGCTGCGCATGCAGTCGGATCGCGGCGTGAACCGCACGACCGGCCAGCAGGTCTATGGGCGTGCCGCCCGAATCGCGGCGGCCTATCCCGGCGATGCGGTCGTGCAGGGCTGGTTCGCCGAAATGGCCTATGATGTCGGGCAGGACGCGGCGGCCGAGGCGGCGGCGGACCGCGCGCTGGCGATCGATGCGAAATCGCAGCAGGCGCTGCTCTACAAGGGGTTATTGCATCTCCGCCGCGCCTATACCGAGCATAGCCGCGACCCCGCGCGCTGGCGCGAGGCGCGCAGCTGGATCATCCGCGCCAACCGCGTCGATCCCAACGCCGCCGAGCCGCTCGCGACCTTCTATCGCAGCTTCCCGATGGCGGGCGAGAAGCCGAGCGATTCGGCGGTCGCCGGGCTGGCGCGCGCCTTCGAACTGGTGCCGCAGGACCGGGGCTTGCGCTTCCTGCTCGCCGGGCAGCAGATCACCGCCGACCAGATCGACGACGCCAAGCGCACGCTGCGCCCGCTCGCCTTCGACCCGCACTCGCCCGCCGACAATCCGGCGGCGACGTTGCTGGCTCTGCTGGAGGCGGGCAAGACGCAGGAGGTGAAGGTCGCGCTGGCGACGATGACGGATCGTCGTGGGCAGGAGGACTGACGAGGAAAGCACCCCTCGTCTTCAGGGGGGGGCTTTCAGCAGCCGCCATGCGGCGCGTTCAGGATTGCGTCACGGAAGCCAGCCAGCGGCACGATACCGCTTCGACGAAGGCGGTACGGCGAGTTGCTTCGGGCAATTGCGGGTCGGCCAGGTCCGCCTCCGCCACGGCTTGCATGAGGCGGTGCAACGTCTCCGCCGTGGCCGCCCGGATCGTCGCGGCGGGAAAGGCGGCGGTCAGCGCGGTGCCGTCCGCCTCGAAGGCGATACGCGCCAGCCCGCGCGGGGTCGCGGCGATTAACAGCGGACCGAGCGGCGTCGGCATCACCGCCCAGTCGATGGTCACGCCTCCGCCACCCCGCCGCCATTGGCCGGGTGCCATGCCCAGACGCTGTTCGCTGGCGGCATAGAATCTGCTCGGCCCGGCATAGCCGGCTTCGTATAGGGCCCGGGTGATGCTCATATCGTGCGACAGTGCCTCAGTCGTTCGCGCGGCGCGGCAGGCGCGGGCATAGGCGGCGGGCGTCACCCCGGTCGCGCGCCTGAACAGTCGGTGGAAATGATGCGGCGCATAGCCGACTCGCTCGGCGAGGTCGGACAAGGCGGGCATCTCCTGCGCCATCTCGATCATCGTGATCGCCTCGGCCACCGCGCGTCGGTCGCGCGCCACCGCATCGGGTAGGCAGCGGAGGCAGGCGCGGAAGCCAGCGGCACCGGCGGACGCGCCATCGGCATAGAAGGTGACGTGTTCGCGCCGGGGGCGACGGGCCGCGCAACTGGGGCGGCAATAGATGCCGGTGGTCTTCACCGCGACGACGAACCGGCCATCGGCCGCGCGGTCGCGCCGCTCGAACGCCGTCCAGGCGGCCTCGACATCGAGCGGTGTGCGCGGCGGGATGGCACGGTTTTCCATGGCGATGCGCATCCTAGCGTGGGCGCGGGGCGGATTCATCCCGTGGCTTGCGGCCAAACATCGCTGACAATGTCGTCACCAACCTGTCACAAGATGCGCCACGCACCTTGCATCCAAAGGTTCCCGATGCTAACCGCCCGCCAACCCATCGGAGGTGCGTTTTTCGCGCCCCGTTCCCCATGGGGCCAACCCGTTCGTTGTTCGAGGAATTCGCATCCGTGGAGATGTCCGGCGGTACTATAAGCGGCACAGGCGGCATCCAGGCGAGCCTGGGTGGACGTTATGCGCTCGCGCTGTTCGAAACGGCCGCCGAGCGCCGTTCGATCGACACGATCGAGGCGAGCCTCGTGACCCTTCGCGATGCGCTGGCGGCCGACAAGGATCTGGCCGCGCTGACCAAGAGCCCGGTCGTGGCGCGCGGCGCCGCCGTGAAGGCGATCCTGGCGGTCGCCGACACGCTCGGCCTCGACGGCGTGACCAAGAATTTCCTCGGTGTGCTCGCCGAGAATCGGCGCCTCTCGGCGCTGCCGCAGATCATTCGCGCGTTCCGCCAGCTGGCCAGCCGCCATCGCGGCGAGGTCGCGGCCGAGGTGACGAGCGCCCACCCGCTGACCGAAGCGCAGGTCGCCGAGCTGAAGCAGCAGCTGCGTACCCGCGTTGGTCGCGAAGTGTCGGTCGACCTGTCGGTCGATCCCGACCTGCTCGGCGGGCTTGTCGTCCGCATCGGTTCCCAGATGATCGATAGCTCGATCCGCACCCGTTTGAATGCGCTCGCCAGCGCGATGAAAGGCTGACGTTCCCATGGATATCCGCGCCGCAGAAATTTCCAAGGTCATCAAGGACCAGATCGCCAATTTCGGCACCGAGGCCCAGGTCAGCGAGACCGGCCAGGTGTTGAGCGTCGGTGACGGCATCGCGCGCATCTACGGCCTCGACAATGTCCAGGCGGGCGAGATGGTCGAGTTCGCCAATGGCGTGCAGGGCATGGCCCTCAACCTCGAAGCCGACAATGTCGGCGTCGTGATCTTCGGCTCGGACGCCGAGATCAAGGAAGGCGACACCGTCAAGCGCACCGGCACCATCGTCGACGTGCCGGTTGGCCGTGGCCTGCTGGGCCGCGTCGTGGACGGCCTGGGCAACCCGATCGACGGCAAGGGCCCGATCGAGGCGACCGAGCGTCGTCGCGTCGAGGTGAAGGCGCCCGGCATCATCCCGCGCAAGGGCGTGCATGAGCCCGTCCAGACCGGCCTGAAGGCGATCGACGCCCTCGTCCCCGTCGGCCGTGGCCAGCGCGAGCTGATCATCGGCGACCGCCAGACCGGCAAGTCGGCCGTCGCGATCGACGCCTTCATCAACCAGAAGACGGTCAACGCTGGCACCGACGAGTCGAAGAAGCTCTACTGCATCTACGTCGCCGTGGGTCAGAAGCGTTCGACCGTCGCGCAGCTGGTCAAGACGCTCGAGGAGAATGGCGCGATGGAATACTCCATCGTCGTCGCCGCGACCGCGTCGGAGCCCGCGCCGCTTCAGTTCCTGGCGCCCTATACCGGCACCGCGATGGGCGAGTATTTCCGCGACAACGCCATGCACGCGCTGATCGTGTTCGACGATCTGTCGAAGCAGGCCGTTGCGTACCGCCAGATGTCGCTGCTGCTGCGCCGTCCGCCGGGCCGTGAAGCGTATCCGGGCGACGTCTTCTATCTGCACAGCCGTCTGCTCGAGCGTGCGGCCAAGATGAACGACGCCAATGGCGCCGGTTCGCTGACCGCGCTGCCGATCATCGAGACCCAGGCGGGTGACGTGTCGGCCTATATCCCGACCAACGTGATCTCGATCACCGACGGCCAGATCTTCCTCGAA
>NZ_JBNNOB010000165.1:0-6680 GCF_050274375.1 Sphingomonas sp. NPDC019816 | reverse complement strand
AAGCCGGGCGTCAATTCCTCCCCTGTAAGGGGAGGTGGCAGGCCGAAGGCCTGACGGAGGGGTGTCGCGCTATCGAGAGGGGTGACACCCCTCCGACGCGCTGCGCGCGCCACCTCCCCTGCCAGGGGAGGAAGGCCATTTAACCCGCCACACACGCCAGCGTCGCCGCATCGATCGCGGCGGCCGCGCCGGCCAGCGCATAGGTGTCGGCGAAGGGCCGGCGGCGCGGGTCGACGGCGGAGACGCTCATGCTGCGGCCCGATCGCATCGCCATGACCAGCGCATGGTCGGTGGCGCCATCGGGGGCCCAGACGTCGCGGTCGGTGCCGACCAGCGGAAAGCGGCGCTCGCCGATCGCCAGCGTCACCGGCGCGGCGCGGTCGCGCGCGGCGCTGAGGTGCAGGTGGAAGGACGCGCGCAGTCGCCGGGCGGGCCAGGTGGCGACGGTGGCGAACCCGCCGGGGCGGCCATTGGCAAGCACGGGCTGAGCGATGGCATAGCAGCGATCGGGATCGCGAAACGCACCCCAGCCCTTGTAGACGCCGATCGTCTGCCGCGCGGCGACCGGCGTCGCCAGCAGTGCGATCCCCAGCAACAGCGCCGCCCGCCCGCTCACGCCGCCGCCGCGCCCATGCCGCAATGGATCAGCGACTCGGCGCCGTCCGCGATCATGACGATCGACCCCTGCGGCAGGCGCTCGGCCACCGGCACGCCGCAATGGGGATCGTCGGGCAGGCCCAGCATCAACCCGCGCAGCACCCGGCTGGACAGGCCATGCATCACGATCAGCCGGTCGCCGTCATGATCGTAGGTGTCGGACAACCAAGCCGCCAGCCGCGCCGCCATCGCCGGATAGGTCTCGCCATCGGGCGCGCCCACCGCCATGCCATGCGGATGGACGACCGGGCCGTGGCGCGCGGTCAACGCGGTCAGCGTCTGACCGCCCCAACTGCCAAAGCCCAGCTCGATCAGCCGCACATCCTGCCGCGTGGCATGCCAGTCGAGGTCCAGGTACTCGGCGATCACCGACAGCGTCTGGAGCGCGCGCCCGGTCGGTGAGGACCAGAGCGTCAGCGCGGGCGACTCGCCCATCCGGGCGGACAGCGCTTCGCCGATCGCCTCGGCCTGGGCGAAACCCCGCCGGGTCAGGGGCGTGTGGAGATCGATCCGGTCGCCCTGGATGCGTCCGATCCGGTTGAACACCGTCTCGCCATGCCGGGCGATGAAGTCGCGCCCGCGTCGCGGGGGCAGGGCGGTGGCGGTCGACATGCCCCTTTCCCTGTCGCGGCTGTTGCGCAGATGCAACGCTTTTTCCTGTTTAGCTGAGGTTCATGCAACGCCGCGCGTTCCGCGCCATTTAAGCCCCCGACCGCCAATGTAATGGCGGCTTGTACAGTAACGGAGTAGTTTATGCGTAAGCTCATGCTCGCCACCCTGGCGACCTCGGCCGTCCTCGCTGCCGCCGCGCCGGCCGCCGCCCAGACGACCACGGGCCAGCCCTTCACGGGTTTCCGCGTCGAGGGCCTGATCGGCTATGACAGCCTGAACGATCGTCAGGGTCAGGACAGCAGCTCGAGCGACGGCGTGCTCTATGGCGCCGGCATCGGCTATGACATCCCGGCCGGCCCGGTGATCCTGGGTGCCGAGGGTGAAATTACGGGCAGCAGCTCGGACACACGCAGCAACGGCATCCGCGTGCCCGGCGACGAATTCCGCCTGGGCGCGGGGCGCGACCTCTATGCCGGCGCGCGGGTCGGCTACGTGATCTCGCCGGTGGCGCTGGGCTATGTGAAGGCCGGCTACACCAACGCCAAGTTCGATGCGCGCTACACCACGGCGGGCGTCACCACGGTCAATTCGCAGGAAGTCGGCGGCTATCGCCTGGGCGCGGGCCTCGAATATGCGATCAGCCCCAACACCTTCGTGAAGGGCGAATATCGCTACTCGCATTATGACGAACTGGACGGCGTCGGCATCAACCCGAACCGCCACCAGTTGATGGCCGGTCTGGGCCTGCGCTTCTGACGACAGGCGGTTTTCCACATTAACGGTGGTTTTACCCCAATGTTGGAGGGGTCGGAGCCTTGCTCCGGCCCCTTCTTCGCGGGTAGGAACCAAGGCCATTTATCACTATCGGAATCGGACCATGCGGTCGTTCCGGCGGGGGATTTCGAGATGAAGGCGACGATCGAACGCGCAACGCTGCTCAAGGGATTGAGCCATGTCCAGTCGGTGGTGGAGCGGCGGAACACGATTCCGATCCTCTCCAACGTGCTGCTGGAGGCGACGGCCGAGGGCCAGCTGCGCATGATGGCGACCGACCTCGACCTCCAGATCAACGACAGCGTCGCCGCCGCCGTCGACCAGCCGGGGTCGACCACCGTGTCGGCGCACACGCTGTTCGACATCGCCCGCAAGCTGCCCGAGGGCGCGCAGGTCCAGCTGACCGCCGCCGAAGGCCGCATGACCATCGTGGCGGGCCGCGCACGTTTTTCGCTCGGCACCCTGCCGCGCGACGACTTCCCCGTCATCGCCGAGGGCGATCTGCCGACCCAGTTCGAGCTGTCGGTCGAGCTGCTCAAGCAGATCATCGACAAGACGCGCTTCGCTATCTCTACCGAAGAGACGCGTTATTACCTCAACGGCATCTTCCTGCACGTCGCCGAGGATAACGGCCAGCCGGTGCTGAAGGCCGCCGCCACCGACGGCCACCGTCTGGCGCGCGTCACTATCGAGCGTCCGCAGGGCGCCGAGGGCATGCCCGACGTGATCGTGCCGCGGAAGTGCGTCGCCGAACTGCGCAAGCTGCTCGACGAGGTGGACGGTTCGGTCGGCGTGTCGCTGTCGGGCACCAAGATCCGCTTCGACCTGGGCCAGGCGATCCTGACGTCGAAGCTGATCGACGGCACCTTCCCCGATTACAGCCGCGTCATCCCGACCGCCAACGACAAGATCCTGAAGCTGGATCCCAAGGCGTTCATGCAGGGCGTCGACCGCGTGTCGACCATCGCGACCGAAAAGACCCGCGCGGTGAAGATGGCGCTGGACCGCGACCGGATCACCCTGTCGGTGACCAGCCCCGAAAACGGCACCGCGTCGGAAGAGGTGCCGGGCGAATATACGTCGCCGGGCTTCGAGATCGGCTTCAACAGCCGTTATCTGCTCGACATCCTGGCGCAGATCGACAGTGATCTGGTCGAAGTCCACCTGGCCGACGCCGCCGCGCCGACTTTGATCCGCGAGAACGACAAGTCGCCCGCGCTCTACGTACTGATGCCGATGCGGGTGTAAGACCGGTCCTCCCCGGCACGGGGAGGTGGCAGCGCGTCAGCGCCGACGAAGGGGGCTTCGCCGCAGGATGACCTGTGTGGCGATCCCCCTCCACCACCGCTTCGCGGCGGTCCCCCTCCCCGTGCCGGGGAGGATGTTCTAAGGCGGACCCGATGCTCACCCGCCTTGTTCTCACCGATTTCCGCAATCACGCCGACCTCGCGCTGTCGCCAGCTGCGGGGTTCGTCGTGCTGACCGGCGAGAATGGTGCGGGCAAGACCAACGTGCTGGAGGCGGTGTCGCTGCTCGCTCCTGGCAGAGGCTTACGCCGGGCGGCGCTGTCGGCGATGGCGCGGCAGGGGGGCAAGGGCGGGTTCGGGGTCGCGGCGACGATCACGGGCGATGTCGAGATCGCGACCGGGGCGCTACCCTCCGCGCCCGAACGCCGCGTGGTGCGGGTGCAGGGGGCGGCGGCGAGCGCCAATGCGCTGTCCGAGTGGCTGTCGGTATTGTGGCTGACCCCGGCGATGGATCGGCTGTTCGTCGAGCCGGCGTCGGAGCGGCGGCGGTTTCTCGATCGGCTCGTGCTGGCACTGGCTCCGGCGCATGGGATGCACGCCACCCGCTATGACGCGGCGATGCGCGAGCGCAACCGGCTGCTCGCCAGCGAGGGGCCGGTCGACCCCGACTGGCTGAGTGCGCTGGAGGCGCGGATGGTCGAGCATGGCGCGGCGATCGACGTCGCGCGGGTAGCGGCGGTGGCGGCGCTCGACCAGCGGCTGGAGGACGCGCCCGATAGCGTGTTCGCGCGCGCCGCGCTCGCGCTGGAGGGGGAGGCGGTCGAGCCGGGGGCCTTCGCCCATGCGCTGGCGATGGGGCGCAGGCGCGATGCGGCGGCGGGGCGGACGCTGGTGGGGCCGCACCGCGCCGACCTGTCGGTAACCCATGTGGCGAAGGGGCAGGCGGCGGCGCTGTGCTCGACCGGCGAGCAGAAGGCGCTGCTGCTGGGCATCGTATTAGCACATGCCGACCTCGTCACCGAGCGGCGGGGTACGCCGCCGGTGCTGTTGCTGGACGAGGTGGCGGCGCATCTCGACCCCTCACGCCGCGCCGCGCTGTTCGAGCGGCTGGCGGGGCGCGGACAGGTGTGGATGACCGGCACCGAGCCCGCGCTGTTCACCGATGTGCCAGGTGAGGCGACGCGCGTCGATTTCTGAGCGGCCGTCTATCTCTCGTCTGGTGATGGAGTAGGGCGAGCGGGCCTATCGACAGATCGCCGTCGCCACCACGTCCAGCGCCCGGTCATAGCTGGCCTGCTCGCCCGCGCTCAAAAAGCCCTGGCTCTTGACGGCGGCGTTGGTGTCGCGACGGATCCGTTCGACCTGTTGCCCCAGCTTTTGCGCCTGCGCCTGGGACAGGCGGCGCGCCTTGCGGGCGGTGCTGATATCCGCTTGCAGGATGTTGGCGCGCATCGAGATATGGGCCTGGCGGACATCGCGGTTCGACCCGCCGATCTGCCCGCGCACGCGGTGCTGTTGGGCGAGGTTGCAGCTGGGGTAATCCTGTCGCACCGGCCGGGCGTCGGCCGCGCCGGCGGCAAGGGCGATCAGGGCGGTGGCGAGGCAGAGGCGCTTGCCGATCATCGATAGTCTCCGAAAGGGCGTTTGACCCTTATACGCGCTGTCGCGACAACGGCTCCCGGCCGGACGATGAAAAGCATGTCATGACAGCCGTTCGGCCAGCGCGGCATTGCCCTGCATCATCGCCAGCGTCCGTGCGCTATTGCCCGAGGTGTCGGCGATCGACAGGTCGGCGCCGTGTGCGATCAGCAGGTCGAGGATCGCCTCCTGCCGGAACAGCGTCGCCATCATCGCGGCGGTTTGCCCGGCACGGTTCTGGTAATTCACGTCCGCGCCGCGTGCCACCAGCAACCGGGCGATGTCGGCATGGCCCTTGAACGCCACGCCCATCAGCGCCGAATTGCCCTGCGCGTCGGTCGCGCCCTCGGGCCGCGCGCCCGCATCGAGCAGCAATGCGGTGGTCGACAGATGGCCGTTATAGCTCGCCAGCACCAAGGCAGTATAGCCGCGCGCATCCGCCACCTCGACCGCCGCGCCCGCGCGCAGCAGTGCGGCCACCGCCTCGTCATGGCCGCTGCGCGCGGCGTCGAGGAACAGCGCCTGGATCCGTTCGGGACTGGGCAATGCGGGGGTGTCGGCGGGGTCGGTCATGCTCCCCCAAACGCCATGGAAAGCGGGGCGTTGCAAGGGGGCACGAAAGGGTGCCGCCGCTGTCCATTTCGCTTTCTTTGGGGGGCGGTAATTCCTATATACTTACTATGGCAGATACCCCTCAGACGAACGAATATGGCGCCTCCTCGATCAAGGTGCTGAAGGGCCTCGACGCGGTGCGCAAGCGGCCGGGCATGTATATCGGCGACACCGACGACGGCTCGGGCCTCCACCACATGGTGTTCGAGGTGTCGGACAATGCGATCGACGAGGCGCTGGCGGGGCATTGCGACCGCATCGACATCCAGTTGAACGCCGACGGCTCGGTCAGCGTGACCGACAATGGCCGGGGCATCCCGACCGGCATCCACCCCGAAGAGGGCGTATCGGCGGCCGAGGTCATCATGACCCAGCTGCACGCGGGCGGTAAGTTCGAGAATACCTCCGACGACAACGCCTATAAGGTCTCCGGCGGCCTGCACGGCGTCGGCGTGTCGGTAGTCAACGCGCTGTCGGAGTTTCTGGACCTGACCATCTGGCGCGACGGCGAGGAGCATTACATGCGCTTCGCGCACGGCGACGCGGTCGCGCCGCTGAAGGTCGTGGGCAAGGCCGAGCCGGGGCAGAAGGGCACCCGCGTCACCTTCCTGCCGAGCCCGACGACGTTCAAGATCACCGAGTTCGACTTCGCCAAGCTCGAGCATCGTTATCGCGAACTCGCCTTCCTGAACTCGGGCGTTCGCCTGTTCCTGACCGATGCGCGGCATGACGAGCCCAAGACGGTCGAACTCTATTATGAAGGCGGGATCGCCGCCTTCGTGAAGTGGCTCGACCGTTCCAAGTCGCCGCTCTTCCCCGAACCCATCGCCATCCATGGCCAGCGCGATGCGATCGGCATGGACGTCGCACTGGAGTGGAACGACAGCTATTACGAGAACGTCCTGGCGTTCACCAACAACATCCCGCAGCGCGACGGCGGCACGCATATTGCTGCCTTCCGCGCGGCGCTGACCCGCACGCTCAACAATTATGCCGACAAGTCGGGCCTTCTGAAGAAGGAGAAGGTCACGCTGACCGGCGACGATATGCGCGAAGGGCTGACCGCGATCGTCTCGGTCAAGCTGCCCGATCCGAAGTTTTCCAGCCAGACCAAGGACAAGCTGGTCTCCTCCGAGGTGC
>NZ_JBNNOB010000164.1:0-6694 GCF_050274375.1 Sphingomonas sp. NPDC019816 | reverse complement strand
CCTCCCCCGCCCCTCCACCACCGCTTCGCGGCGGTCCCCCTCCCCATCTGCGATGGGGAGGAATTCGGTAGTCCAAAAACGAAAAAAGCGGGCTTTCGCCCGCTTCTTCGTCGTCCGCCAATGTTGGAAGAAGATTGGTCGGGGCGACAGGATTCGAACCTGCGACCCCCACACCCCCAGTGTGATGCGCTACCAGGCTGCGCTACGCCCCGACCGAGCGGCGGCCTCTATGCGGGTTTTATCCGGGATGCAAGCCTTGATGTTGCGATGATCGCGACACCACATCGGCCTCTCCATTGCGCCTGTCCGCCTGCGATGGTAGCGGGCAGGCTATCCGACATGGGGGCTGGTCGATCGTTCGCGCATCGACGGGTGCCCGTGCCCATTCAGCATAGACGGGTCCGAATGTTCATTCCCTTCACCGCCCCAGTCGCCGTGATGGCAGCCGCCTCCGGTGCCGCCGCATCGAGTGGCGCCGCCTCGTTCCTCAGCCTCGCGCCGCTGCTTCTCGTCTTCGTCGTCTTCTATTTCCTGATGATCCGCCCGCAACAGCGCCGCATGAAGACGCTGCAGGCGTCGATCGAGGGCGTCAAGAAGGGCGATCAGGTCACCACGGCGGGCGGCATCGTCGGCAAGGTGACCCGCGTCGAGGATCAGCTGGTCGAGGTCGAGATCGCCCCCAATGTCCGCGTCCGCGTGGTCAAGGCGACGCTGACCGACGTGGTGAACCCCAACGCCAAGCCCGCGAACGACTGATCCGATGCTGGATTTCCCCCGCTGGAAGGTCGCTTCCATCGTCGCGCTGCTGGCAGCGCTGTGCCTGTTGGCGATCCCCAGCTTTCTGCCCGAAAGCGTCACGAACACATGGGGCGCCATCCCGCACCCGCGCGTGAACAAGGGGCTCGACCTGGCGGGCGGCAGCTATCTGCTGCTGGAGGCGGATACCGCCGACCTCGCCAATTCGCGGTTGGAGACGATGCGCGATCAGGTCGCGGCCGAGATGCGGCGCGGCAATCCCCGCATCGACATCGGCGACATCTCGGTGCGTGACGGCCAGCTCAGCTTCATGCTGCGCGACCCGGCCCAGGTCGATGCGGCACGCGAGCGCCTGCTGGCGATCACCGGCGGCGGCGCGGGCATGACCGGCCAGCGCGAATGGGACATCCAGGTCGTCGACACCTCGCGCTTCGTCCTGAAGCCGACCCAGGCGGGGCTGACCCAGGCGGTCGATACCGCGATGAAGACCGCGACCGAAGTCGTGCGTCGCCGCATCGACGCGCTGGGCACCAAGGAACCGACGATCCTGCAACAGGGCAGCAACCGCATCGTGGTGCAGGTGCCTGGCCTTCAGGACCCGCAGGCGCTGAAGGACCTGATCGGCAAGACCGCCAAGCTGGAATTCAAGCTGGTCGACACGACCGCCAACCCGGTCGACGTGGCCAAGGGCAATGCGCCGGCGGGCAGCCAGATCCTGCCCTATCCGGGCAATCCGCTGGGCGCGCCGGTGATCGCGGTCAAGCGGCCGGTCATCATCTCGGGCGACCAGCTGATCGACGCGCAGCAGCAGTTCAACCAGCAGACCAACGCACCGGAAGTGGCGATCACCTTCGACGCGCAGGGCGGGCGCAAGTTCGCGCGGATCACGCAGGAAAACACCGGCAAGCCCTTCGCCATCATCCTCGATGGTCAGGTGCTGTCGGCGCCGAACATCAACGAACCGATCCTGGGCGGCCGCGCCTCGATCAGCGGCAACTTCACCGTCGACACCGCCAACCAGCTGGCGATCTCGCTGCGCTCGGGCAAGCTGCCGGTCGATCTGAAGGTCGTCGAGGAACGCACCGTGGGCCCCGACCTGGGCGCCGATTCGATCCGCGCGGGCATCCTGGCCTCCGCGATCGCGGCGGTCGCGGTGATCGTGTTCATGACCGTCACCTATGGCCGGTTCGGCATCTATGCGAACATCGCGGTCGTCATCAACGTGCTCGTCATCCTGGCGGTCATGGCGATGCTGAACGCGACGCTGACCCTGCCGGGCATCGCGGGCTTCATCCTGACCATCGGCACCGCCGTCGACGCCAACGTGCTGATCAACGAGCGTATTCGCGAAGAGCGACGACGCGGGCGCAACGTCGTCCAGGCGGTCGAGCTGGGATACAAGGAAGCCAGCCGCACCATCTTCGAGGCGAACGTCACGCACGCGATCTCGGGCGTCATCATGCTCGTGCTCGGTTCGGGCCCGGTCAAGGGCTTCGCGGTCGTGCTGCTGATCGGCATCGTGACCAGCGTGTTCACCGCCGTTACCTTCACGCGGATGCTCGTGGCGCTGTGGTTGCGCCGCGAAAAGCCCAAGACCATCAATATTTGAGGCAGGAGAACAGATCATGCGCCTCCTGAAACTCGTTCCCGACAACACGAACATCGATTTCGTCCGCCTGCGCGGCTGGGCGTTCGGGCTGACGCTCGCGCTCACCCTGCTCGCGGTCGGCGTGACGTTCGCCAAGGGCCTCAATCTGGGCGTCGACTTCGTCGGCGGCCTGATGATCGAAGAGAAGTTCCCCAACCCGCCTTCGGCCGACCGCGTCCGCTCGGTCGTCGACGGCCTGGGCGTGGGCGAAGCCAGCATCCAGACGGTCGGCGATGGCCGCACCATCAGCATCCGCCTGCCCGTGCCGGAATCCAACGACGAAGGCGCGACCAACGCCGTCGTCCGCAAGGTCGAAACCGCGCTGGCCCAGCAATTCCCCGGCGCCACCTTCAGCCGTTACGACACGGTGTCGGGCAAGGTCTCGGACGAGTTGATCAAGAACGGCGTGCTGGCGGTGGTGCTGGCGATCCTGGGCATCGGCCTGTTCGCCATCTTCCGTTTCGAGTGGCAGTTCGGCGTGTCGACCATCGTCGCGATCGTCCACGATCTGCTCGTCACGCTGGGCTTTTTCGCGATCACCCGGTTCGAACTCGACCTGACGATCATCGCGGCGTTCCTGACCATCATCGGCTATTCGATCAACGACAAGATCGTCATCGACGACCGCATCCGCGAGAATATGCGCCGGTATCGCAAGATGGACATGCGCGAGATCATCAACCTGTCGGTCAACGAAACGCTGCCGCGTACCGTCATGACCTCGGTCACGATCCTGCTGGCGCTGCTGGCGCTCCTGCTGCTGGGCGGTCATGTGCTGCGCGGTTTCACGGCGGCGATGATCCTGGGCATCGTGGTCGGCACCTATTCGTCGATCTACGTCTCGTCCTCGCTGCTCATCACGCTGGGCCTGCGTGCCGAGCCGAACCGCGAAAAGCCGGGCACGACCGACAAGCGGACCATCGCCAATGCCGAGCGTATCACTCCGCGTGAGGGGTAAGCGGCGGGGATGAGCGACTCGATCCGCATCACCCGCGATCCCACCGCCCCCGGCCCGATCGTCCGTGGCTTCGCCGCGAACGGTTACCGGGTCGGGGAGATCGCCTATCCGGCGCTGCTCCTGTCGCCCGACTGGCACGAACCCTGGAGCCCGCCGGCGTTCGACGCGCTCGACACGGCCTCGGTCCAGGCGCTGATCGACGAAGCGCCCGAGTTCCTGCTGCTGGGCACCGGGGCCGAACTGCGCCGGCCGCCCGCCGCGTTCCGTGCGGCGATGGAGGCGGCGGGGCTGGGTGTCGAGGCGATGGACAGCCGCGCCGCCGCCCGCGCCTGGGGTGTATTGCGCAGCGAGGGGCGCAAGATCGTCGCCGCGCTCTACCCGCTGGACGCCGCCTGACGGCGGCTCGCGCTAACTCGCGGTGGCGTCGCCCCGACGACCGGCCAGTTCGGCCAGATGCGAATGCAAGGCCGCCGCATTCGCCGCCCAGGTGAAGTCGCGCACGGCGGCACGCACCGCCCAGGGATCGGATGCCTGCCCCAGCAGCTCGCCGATCGCCGCCGCGAAAGCCCCCGCGTCGGCGCTTGCGATCCGCCCCGCCGTCCGGCTCGTCACGACATCGCGGGCACCCCCGGCAGGGGTGATGACGATCGGGGTGCCGCAGGCCAGCGCCTCGACCCAGGCATTGGCCAGGCCTTCGGATACCGAGGCCAGCGCCATGACGTCCGCTGCGCCGAGCAGCGCGGGCAGTTCGTCATGCGGCACACCGCCCACCAGCCGGACGCGGTCGGCCATGCCCTGCCGGCGTGCCCGCGCCGCCAGCGCCTCGCGCTCGCCCCCCTCGCCCACGATCATCAGCGTCACGCCCGGCAAGCGCGCGACCGCGTCGATCACCACTTCATGCCCCTTGCGCGGGATCAGCGCGCCGAGCGACACGACAAGCGGCCCCGCGACACCAAGCGCCACCTTGGCGGCCGCCCGATCGGTCGGTTGAAACCGGGTCTGATCGACACCGGTATGGTGGACCCGGATGGCCTGTCGCGGCACACCCAGCGCAGCGACATCGTCGGCCATCGCGTCGCTGACCGCGAGCAGCCCCTGCGCATCCCGCGCGGCGCGGGCGACCTGAACGCGAGTCGCGGGGGCATGCCCCCAATGATGAATGTCCGCCCCGCGCGCCTTGATCGACACCGGCACGTCATAGCGCCGCCCCAGCGCGACCGCTGCGGGGCCATCGGGAAAGAAGAAGGATGCGTCGATCACATCGAAACGCCGCTCCGCCCATAGCCGGTCGAGCACCGGCGTGAGCGCGCGAACCAGGGCGGCGACGTGGAATCGGCCGCCCGTCGCGGGCACGGTCACGAAACGCGGCCGCGACACGTCCAGCCCATGCCATGATTCGCGCAGCGGCAACGCGGCCTGGCCCCGGAACCGCGCGCTTCGTGCCAGCGGCCAGACCGGCAGGCCGATCGGCGCCACCACACGCACGTCCACCCCCGGCCGCGCCGACAGCGCCGCCGTCTGGCGTTCGACGAAGATCCCGAAATTGGGCCGCGTCGCATCGGGGAACAGGCTGGACAGGGTCAGGACGTTCAGCATGACCCCTTATAGCCATCATCGCGTCCAACGCGCGGCCCAATTGCACCGCTTTTGCCGACACCATCGTGACCATCGCGAGATCGACCGACATCTTGGCCCATCAAGTTAACCGATATTGCCACCCAAGTTCTTATCCGTTCATCATCGTGAAACATCGCCGCTGACACAGTCTTGGCGATGGGCTATCCAGCTCTGGACCTGCGAGGGGGGATGTAATGGCGCGATTCGGACGGCTGGGTGCGATGCTGGCTTTGGCGGCGACGCTCGCGGGATGCGGCGGCGGCGATGGCGGCCAGGTCGTAGCGGACAATAATGGCGGGGGCGCGAGCACGGGGGGCAATACGGCCACCGGCGCCTGTTCCTTGCGCAGTCGGCAGAACTGGGTCGCGGCCCAACTGAACGAATGGTACCTCTTTCCCGAGACGCTGCCGGCCAGCCTCGACCCCGCGCCCTATTCGACCGTCAGCGACTATATCGACGCACTGACCGCCGTCGCCCGGTCGCAGCGCAAGGATCGTTATTTCACCTACATCACCTCGATCAAGGAGGAGGAAGCGTTCAACGCGACCGGCGCCGATGCCGGCTTCGGCTTCCGCCTGACGAGTGATGCCAGCCAGACCAAGTTGATGATCGCCGAATCGTTCGAGGGGGGCCCCGCGCTGGCGGCCGGAATCGACCGGGGTACGGAGATCCAAGGCATCGGCACTACGACCGGCAACATCCGGTCGATCTCGGACATCGTGCGCGCCGATTCCAATAACGGCATCTCCAACGCGCTCGGGCCCGACACGGTGGGCACCTCGCGCGTGCTGCGCGTCGCCGACACCGCCGGCAATGTCCGCACCGTCACGCTGACCAAGGCGCAGTTCAATCTGCAACCCGTCTCGCCCAATTACGGCACGCAGGTCATCACCGAGAATGGCCAGCGCTATGGCTATATCAACCTGCGCACCTTCATCGACGCCGCCGATCCGCAACTGCGCGCCGCCTTCGCCACCTTCAAACAGCAGGGCATCAATCAGGTCATCGTCGATTTCCGCTATAATGGCGGCGGCCGCCTGAGCATCGCGGACCTGTTCAACAACCTGCTGGGCGGCGATCGCCAGACCTCGGACGTGATGGGCTATACCGCCTTCCGCGCCAGCAAGGCGTCGAACAACACGACCACCTTCTTTTCGCCCCAGCCCGAATCGATCGTGCCGTCCCGCCTCGCCTTTATCGGCACCGGCGGCACCGCCTCGGCCAGCGAGCTCGTGCTCAACCGCACCCTGCCCTATCTTGGCGTGCGGTCGGGCCTGATCGGGGCCAACACCTATGGCAAGCCGGTGGGGCAGATCGGACTGGACAAGAGCGAGTGCGACGACCGCCTGCGCGTCATCGCGCTCGCCGTTCAGAACGCCAACCGCCAGGGCGATTATTATAACGGCCTGGCCAGCACCGTGCCGGCGAGCTGCCGCGCGGGCGACGACCTGACGCGGCGCATGGGCGATCCCCAGGAAGCCTCGACCCGCGCCGCTCTCGACTTCCTGCAGGGCAAGAGCTGCACGCCGATCAGCGCATCGAGCGCCAGCGCCCAGTCGGTGGAGGCCGGCCCGCGCAAGCTGGTCCAGCCGCTGGCCCCCTCGCCCGCCCAGCGGGAAGTGCCAGGGTATTTTTAAGGGGGAAGAATGTGAAAGAGCCCCTCCCCTTCAGGGGAGGGGTTGGGGTGGGGCCTTTCCGCTGGCGTAGAGCTCGGG
>NZ_JBNNOB010000163.1:0-6832 GCF_050274375.1 Sphingomonas sp. NPDC019816 | reverse complement strand
TTTTTTTCCGGTGAAGCTGACCGCGCAGGAATATAAGCTGCTCAGCTATCTGCTCCATCACAAGGGCAAGGTGGTCAGCCGCACCGAGTTGATCGAACATATCTACGACCAGGATTTCGACCGGGATTCGAACACGATCGAGGTGTTCGTGACGCGCATCCGCAAGAAGCTGGGCCAGGATGTGATCACCACCATCCGGGGGCTGGGCTACAGCCTGGACGACCCGTCGGCGGGGACGGCGGCGGGATCGGCCGCCTGACGCGCCCACGGACGCGGACCTTGTCATGAAGGACGGCGCTACCTTCCGCCCGACGCTGCGCACCGGATCGCTGTCGCGCCGGATGATCCTGATCGCGGCGGCGTGGATCATGGTGCTGCTGGCGGGCGGGGGCTTCGCGCTCGACCGGGTGCTGGTGTCGGCGGTCACGCAGAATTTCGACGATCGGCAGGCCTATGTGCTGAAGTCGCTGCTCGTGTCCGCCGCGGTCGATTCGCAGGGTGAGGTCTGGTTCAATCGCGAACCCGCCGACCAGGGATTTCTGGAGCCGGGATCGGGCGTCTATTGGCAGGTGTCGGGCAAGGGGCATGACCCCTTTCCCTCACGCTCGCTCTGGGACCGGCGTCTGGCCTATGGCTCGGTGCACAACGACGACAGCATCCATCGCTATACCAGCACCCAGTTCGCCGGCGAGAAGCTGCGGATCGTCGAACGCGACGTGAAGCTGCCCGGTTCGGATGTCCTCTGGCGGTTCCAGGTGGCGCAGCGCACCACCGAACTGGACGCGCAGATCGGGGCGCTGCGCCGCATCCTGATCCGCAGCTTCGCGCTGCTCGGCGTCGGGCTGTTGCTGATGGCGGCGATGCAGACCTTTTACGGCCTCTATCCGCTGCGTCGGGTGCGCGAGGAGATTGCCGCGATGCGCGCGGGTAAGGCGAACCGGGTGTCGGACGCCATGCCCAACGAGGTCGCGCCGATGGTCGAGGAACTGAACGCGCTGATCGAGCATAACGAGAAACAGGCCGAGGAGGCGCGGCGGCATGCCGGCAATCTGGCGCATGCGCTCAAGACGCCGCTGACCGTCATCATGAACGCGGCGACCGCGCGCGCCGACGACCTGGCCGACACCGTCATCCGCGAGGCGCGCACGATGCGCCGCCAGGTCGACCACCATCTCGCCCGCGCCCGCGCGGTCGGCCGGCGCGGCTCGGCCCATAGCCGGGCCGAGGTCTGGCCCAGCCTGGAATCGGTCGAGCGCGCGGTCGGGCGGCTCTATCGCCATGTCCGCATCGATGTGGACGGCCCGAAGGACCTCGTCGTCCATGTCGAGCGCCAGGATCTGGACGAGATGCTGGGCAACCTCGTCGAGAATGCGGCCAAGTACGGCGGCGGCAGCGTGTTCGTGACGGTCGCCGCGCAGGCGGGGTTCGTGGAAATCCTGGTCGAGGACGACGGCACCGGCATCCCCGAGAACGAACGCGTCCGCATCTTCGATCGCGGCGTACGGCTGGATACGGGCAAGCCGGGCACCGGCCTGGGCCTCGCCATCGTGCGCGACGTGGCGGAGATTTACGGCGGCACCGTCAGTCTGGAGGAGAGCGAGGACCTGGGTGGCCTGCTCGTACGGCTCAGGCTTCCCGCAGCGGTGGGGTAATCTGGTTCACGCGAAGCCGCGAGGACGCAAAGAAGAATTTTGTTCGCGCGGAGGCGCGGAGGATACGGAAGTGCCGTACCCGAAGGCACCGCCTCCCCTTATCCTCACCGGCTCGTGAGGAGGTATTGAGGGTGCCATTCGACACGCCCCCTCTGCGTTCTCCGCGCCTCCGCACGAACCATCCTTCTCTTCCCACTTCGCGTCATTGCGGCTTCGCGTGAAATTCCCAGCTCAGGCCGCCACTCTCTCCAGCGCATCCATTGCCTGTGCCGCGATCCCGATAGACCGCTTGCGCGCTTCGTGGTCGAAGATCGCGCTGACGATCATCACCTCATCCACCTTGGTCCGCTCGACGAAGGCGGCCAGCTGGCGTTCCACGGTCGCGGGTGCGCCGATGGCCGAGCAGGACAGGACATGGTCGAGGATCGCCGACCCCTGCGCGCCCAGGCTTTCGCGATAGCCGGGGACGGGCGGGGGCAGCTTGCCGGGTCGGCCAGTGCGCAGCGCGACGAACGCCTGCTGTTGCGAACTCGCCAGCAATTCGGCCTCCGCATCGCTGTCGGCGGCGAAGACGTTGAAGCCCGCCATCGCATAGGGCTTGTCGAGCATGGCCGAGGGCCGGAAGTCGCGGCGATAAATGGCCAGCGCATCGTCCAAAGCATCGGGCGCGAAGTGCGAGGCGAAGGCATAGGGCAGGCCGAGCGCGGCGGCGAGCTGCGCGCCGTACAGGCTCGACCCCAGCACCCACATCTGCGGGCGCGCGCCCGCACCGGGCGTAGCGACGATGCCGGTCTGGCCGTCATCGGCGAAATAGCTCTGCAGCTCCATCACGTCGCGCGGAAAGGCGTTGGGATCGCTGTCGAGCGTCCGGCGCAGCGCGCGCGCCACCCGCTGGTCCGATCCCGGCGCACGGCCCAGCCCCAGGTCGATCCGGCCGGGGAACAGCGCGTCGAGCGTGCCGAACTGCTCGGCGATGATCAGCGGCGCATGGTTGGGGAGCATGATGCCGCCCGCCCCGATACGGATCGTCTTCGTCGCCGCGCCGACATGCGCCAGCACCACGGCGGTCGCGGCCGAGGCGATGCCCTCCATGCCGTGATGCTCGGCCGTCCAATAGCGGTGATAGCCGTGCGCCTCGGCATGGGCGGCGAGATCGGCGGCGTTGGCCAGCGCCTGGGCGACGGTGCCGCCCTGGATGACGGGGACCAGATCGAGCAGGGAATAACGTGTCATATGAGCAAGATGGGGACGCCGCGCCGCCCCCGCCAGCCAAGACCGCGTATCAGAAGGACAAGCCGTACTTCATCGCCACACCCCGCTCGGGCGGGAGCGCCGCGATATGGCCGGGATCGCGCCGCCAGAAGATGTGCGTCGACAGCTCGCCCGCGCCCAGCATGACGGCATGACGCGCCTCGACCAGCAACTCGCGCCCGGTCGGCGACAGCGACAGCCGCCGTGCGTCCCAGCCGTCGACCTGCCCCCCGGCATAGTCCCAATGCATCGGCAGCCGCAGGTCGAGCCCGCCGCCCGTCACTCGCAGAGGCTGGGCGAGGCGCAGGTCGAACCGGTCGCCGCCGAACAGCCCGGACTTGCCCGCCTCGACCGACCAACTTTGGCTGGCAAGTGCGCCGCCACCCATGCCGCCATCGGCCTGCGTCCAGCCGCGCCGCCAGCGCCCGCCCAGCGACCAGCCGCCGTCACTCCGCCAGCGTGCGGCGGCCTCGGCGAACCAGCTGGTGCCGCGCGGCTGGCCCAATGCCGAGCCGAACCAGCCACCCAGCACCGTCGAGCGTTCGTCCAGATGGGAGGCGGTCAGGCTGGTCGCGAGCCGACCGACGCGCCGGTCGATGGTCACCGCGACCTGATCGTAACCGGGGGCCGTCATGCCGGGCGCGGCGGCGGCGGGGAAGCGGCCGCTCTCCATTGCCACGCTGACCCCGATGCCGCCCAGCGCATGGCGCAGCGCGGCCGAGGCCTGGGGCGCGCGGTCGAAGCCGAAGCCGGGATCGCTGGTCAGGAAGGCCGGACCGGCCTGACCCGTCCAGCCGGCGACCAGCGCCTCGCCGCTGCTGGCGAAGCCGACGCCGATCATCGTGCGCGGGCTGACCGCCTGGGTCATCGTGCCGGCGGCGATACGGCGGGTCTGGGGCGTGGCGTCGCTCGGCACGATCGCACGGAGCCTCGCCTCGCCGGGCTGGACGATGCGGCTGGTCAGCGCGACCGTGCGCGTGCCGTCCGACATCGTCCGCGTGTCGATTTGCCCGAGCAGCGCGGTGCCGAGGAGCGGGCGCGGACCGTTGCGGGTGACGGTCGATGACAACTCGACCGCATAGGCGCGGGCATAGCCGTCCAGCGCGATCAGGCGCAGATCGCGTACCGCCGCATCGCCCATGGCGGCGGACAGCCGGGCGTTGGCGGTCAGCGACACGGACGCGCCCGTGCCCGCCACACCCATGCCCCCGACCGGCTGGAAGGCGGCGGTCAGGTCCAGCGTGCCCCGGCCATAGATGCCATCGGTGCCCGCCGTCCCCGCATCGCGCGCAGTGCGCAGCAACAGGTCGACGACCTGCGCGCCCGACAGATTGGGAAAGGCCTGGATCAGCAAGGCCGCTGCGCCGGTGATCTGCGGCGCGGCGAGCGAGGTGCCCGACCACAGCTTGCGCTCGCCGGTCGCGTCGGGGGCCTCGACCTGTTCGCCCAGCGCGGTCAGGAAATGCGCGGCCGACAGGCCCGCCCGGTTGCTGAACGCCGATATGGTGCCGCCCTGCGCCACCGATCCGGCGATGATGACCTGCCCGCGCGCGACACTGGCGTCGTTGGCGATCTGGGCGAGGATGCTGGGGTCCGACTCGCCGTCGTTGCCCGCCGCGATGACGACGATCATGCCCGCGGCGGTGGCACGCCCGATCGCGGTCTTCACGGCGGCGGGCACGGCTTCGTTGGAGGCCAGCGAGATGTTCAGGACCTGCGCCTGCGCGGTACGTGCCGTGTCCAGACCCTTGGCGACGGTATCGAGCGGATAGGCGCAGCCACCCTCGGTTCCACAGCTTCCCGGCCGATCGGCGCGCAGCACGACCAGCGTCGCGTCGAAGGCCACGCCCTGCGCCCGCGTCCCGTCGCGACCCCCGGCGGCGGTGAAGGCGACGGCGGTGCCATGTCCGCTCTCGTCCCCGATGCCGCGCGTGCCGGCGACATCGGCGGAGCTGGCGGCGATACGCCCGGCGAACAGCGGATTTTGCGTGTCGATCCCGGAATCGAGGATGCCGACGGCCACGCCCTTGCCGGTCGCGCCCTTCTGATAGGCGGCCAGCGCATTCATCGCGGTCGCCCCCGCCGTCGCGCGATAGCCGGGGGTATCGTAATCGACCGCCGGGGTCGGCGGCGGCGCGGGGGCGGGCGTGGGCGCCTGGGTCGCGGTGGCGGGGGGCGTGGGGGTGGACTGTACGCCCGCGCCGCCCCCGCCACACGCGGCGAGCAGCGTACCGGTGCCCAGCACCGTGCCGATCCGCGCGGCCGCCCGCATCGCCACGATCCTCACCCCCGATCCCCTCCTGCCCGCCATCATATCGTTCGCCCGGTCTTAGGCCGCCTGCGGGTTGCGGCAAAGCGGTCTCGCGCCTACACGCTGCCGCCATGCTGCCCGCTCTGTTCCATATCGACGCATGGATCTTCGATCTGGACAATACGCTCTACCCGGCGAGTGCGAATCTGTTCGCCAATATCGACCGGCGGATGACCCAATTCGTCGGCGATCTGCTGGGCGTCGATCGCGACGAGGCGTTCCGAATCCAGAAGGAGTATTTCCACGCGCACGGCACGACGCTGGCCGGCCTGATGGCCGAGCATGACGTCGATCCCGCCGCCTTCCTGGCCTATGTCCACGATATCGAGATGGACGTGCTGGAGGAGGACGCGCCGCTGGCGGCCGCGATCGCCAAGCTGCCGGGGCGCAAGCTGGTCTTCACCAATGGCGACAAGCCCTATGCGCTGAAGGTCCTCGACCGGCTGGGGCTGGGCAGCCATTTCGAGGCGGTGCACGACATCACCGCGATGGGGCTGGTCCCCAAGCCGCAGCCCTCGGCCTATGCCGGGCTGTGCGCCGCGTTCGACATCGACCCCCGCCGCGCGATCTTCTTCGAGGATATGGCGCGCAATCTGGTGCCGGCGAAGGCGATCGGGATGACCACGGTCTGGGTCGACAACGGTTCCGAACAGGTGCCCGGCGATGCCGCGCGCGATCATATCGACTATACCGTCCACGCGCTGACGCCGTGGCTGACGAGCATATTGGAGGATTGACCATGGCCCAAGATCTGGCCGCCACCATCGACGCCGCCTGGGAAAACCGGGCCGAGCTGGACTTCACGACCCAGGGCGAGGCGCGCATCGCCGTCGACCGCGCGCTGGCGCTGCTCGACCGGGGCGAGGCGCGCGTGGCCGAGCCCGATGGGAATGGCGGCTGGACCGTCAACCAGTGGCTGAAAAAGGCGGTGCTGCTGTCGTTCCGCCTGAACGACAATGTCCTGATCGACAATGGGCCGGGTGCGGGCCACTGGTTCGACAAGGTGCCGTCCAAGTTCAGCGGCTGGTCGGAAGCCGACTTCCGCGCCGCCGGGTTCCGCGCGGTGCCGGGCTCGGTCGTGCGGCGCGGCGCGCATGTCGCCAAGGGCGCGATCCTGATGCCGAGCTTCGTGAACATCGGCGCCTATGTCGGCGAGGGCACGATGGTCGACACCTGGGCCACCGTGGGCAGCTGCGCGCAGATCGGGAAAAACGTCCACCTGTCGGGCGGTGCGGGCATCGGTGGCGTGCTCGAGCCGCTGCAGGCCGATCCGGTCATCATCGAGGACGGCGCGTTCATCGGCGCGCGCGCCGAAGTCGCTGAGGGCGTGCGTGTCGGCGAGGGCGCGGTGCTGTCGATGGGCGTGTATCTCGGCGCCTCGACCAAGATCATCGACCGCGAGACGGGCGAGGTCTTCCGGGGCCATGTGCCGCCTTATTCGGTGGTGGTGCCGGGCTCGACCCCGTCGGTCGACGGCAAGCCGGGCCTGTACTGCGCGGTGATCGTCAAGCGCGTCGATGCGCAAACGCGGTCGAAGACCAGCATCAACGACCTGCTGCGGGATTGATAGCTCCCTAGATTTGATCCTTGGCACGCCCCTCCCGCAAGCGGGAGGGGA
>NZ_JBNNOB010000162.1:0-6836 GCF_050274375.1 Sphingomonas sp. NPDC019816 | reverse complement strand
CAGGCGGGAGGGGTCGGGGGAGGGCAGGGAGCCTCGCAGAGACCATCGCTTGGGGCCTGCCCTCCCCCCATCCCCTCCCGCCTGCGGGAGGGGAGCGGCTAGAGGTGAGGGTTCACTATCCCAACCGCCGTTCAGCCTGAGCGAAGTCGAAGGCCATGCCCCCGACGCTGCCGTAAAATCACCGCCGAACGAGCGTCCCCGCCCCCTGCTTGGTGAAAATCTCCAGCAGCATCCCATGCGGAACACGCCCGTCCAGGATCACCGCCGCATCCACCCCGGCCTCGACCGCCGAGACGCAGGTTTCCAGCTTCGGGATCATCCCCCCCAAAATCGTGCCGTCCGTCCGCAGCTCCGCGATCCGCGCCGGGTTCAGGTCGGTCATCAGCTCGCCCTGCTTGTCGAGAACCCCCGCGACATCGGTCAGCAGGAAGAAGCGCGATGCGCCCAGCCGCGCGGCGATCGCGCCCGCCATGGTGTCGGCGTTGATGTTATAGGTATGCCCGTCCATCCCGATCGCGACCGGCGCGATCACGGGGATGATGCCGTCGGCGCACAGGCTTTCGATCAGGCGCGGATCGACCGACACCGGCTCGCCGACGAAGCCCAGATCGACATGGCGCTCGATGCCTTTGAGCGGATCGGCCTCGCGCCCCTGCACCTTCTCGGCGATGACGAGGCCGGCGTCCTTGCCCGAGATGCCCACCGCGCGGCCGCCGGCGGCGGAGATCCAGCTGACGATTTCCTTGTTGATCGATCCCGCCAGGACCATCTCGGCGATCTGCGCGGTTTCCTTGTCGGTCACGCGCAGGCCGTTGACGAACTGCGACTCGACGCCCAGCCGCTTCAGCATCGCGCCGATCTGCGGCCCGCCGCCATGCACGACCACCGGGTTGATACCGACCGCCTTCAAAAGGACCATGTCCTCGGCGAAGTCGCGCTGCCGCTCGGGATCGCCCATGGCGTGGCCGCCATATTTCACCACGAAGGTCTTGCCCGCGTAACGCTGGAGATAAGGCAACGCCTCGGTCAGCGTCTCGGCCTTGGCGAGCAGGGCGGCGTCGGGATCGTGGTTGGTCATCCCCGCCCTTTATCGCGGGGCGGCGGCGGGGAAAACCGGCAATATGTCGGGTTTCAAGGTCAGACGCGGTCCAGCTTGCGCCCCAACCCCACGAACACATAGATCAGCGGCGGAATCAGTATGGCGGACAGTGCGACCTTGGCGATCATCTGGCCTACGATCAGCGGGCCGATCGGAAACTCGCCGTAAAAGGCGATCGTCACGAACAGCAGCGTGTCGACGATCTGGCTGAGCATGCTGGCGATCGCCGCGCGCAGCCAGAGGAGCTTGCTGCCCTCGCGCCCCTTCAGCGCGGCGAAGATGGTGACGTTCAGCGTCTGCGACACGCCGTAAGCGACGATCCCGCCCAGCCAGATCCGCCAGGTCGACCCCAGCACCAGCTGGATCGCGTCGCGATTGGCCGGGATCATTTCGGGCGAGGCGGGCAGCGAATAGACGATGAAGGACAGCGCCAGCGACACCAGCAACGGTACGAAGCCCACCCGCACCAGCCGTCCGGCGACCTGCGGCCCATGCAGTTCGGCGACCGCGCTCGACGTGACGACCAGCAGCAGGAAGGCGAAGATCCCCGCCTCCACCGCCAGCGGCCCCAGCGCCACCTGCTTGTTGCCCAGCACGCCCGCGATACAGACCATGCCGCCGTAAAAGATCGACAGCGCGAACAGCGAGGGCGAGATCAGGCGGGGGCGAGCGGAAATGTCGGGCTGGTCCATCGGCGACTGCTAGCGCGAAAACGGTCCGGGGCAAAGGATTAGGCGATCCCCAAATCTTCCTCCCCTGGAAGGGGAGGTGGCAGGGCGAAGCCCTGACGGAGGGGTGTCGCGCTATCGAGAGGGGGACACCCCTCCGACGCGCTGGCGCGCGCCACCTCCCCTTCCAGGGGAGGAAAACTTGCGCGCACCGCCCCGACACGCTCTATTCCCCGCCGACACGCAAAAAAGAGGGGGATCATATGCGGTTGGCGAAATGGCTCGGCGGAGTGGCTGCAACGCTGGCGATGCTGCCGGGTATCGCGGCGGCACAGGATCGGCCCGACCAAAAGGCGTTCTTCGACCTCTACAAACAACTCGTCGAGACCAACACCGCGCTGTCGGTGGGCAGCTGTACCCAGGCCGCGTCGCAGATCGCCGACCGGCTGAAGACGGCGGGCTATAGCGACGCAGACATCACCCTGTTCTCGGTGCCCGACCATCCCAAGGACGGCGGCATCGTCGCGGTCCTGCCCGGCACCGACAAGAAGCTGAAGCCGATGCTGCTGCTCGGCCATCTCGATGTGGTCGAGGCCAAGCGCGAGGATTGGACCCGCGATCCGTTCAAACTGATCGACGAGGGCGGCTATTATTACGGGCGCGGCACCGTCGACGACAAGGCGATGAGCGCGGTCTGGGCCGACACGCTGATCCGCCTGAAGAAGACACCGCCCAAGCGCACCATCAAGATGGCGCTGACCTGCGGCGAGGAAACGACCTTCGCCTTCAACGGCGCGGAATGGCTAGCCAAGAACAAGCCCGACCTGATCGCGGCCGAGTTCGTCCTGAACGAGGGCGGCGGCGGCCGGCTCGACGACCAGGGCCAGCGGCAGTTGCTGGCGGTGCAGGTCGGCGAGAAGGCGGCGCAGAACTACACCTTCCTCGCCACCAATCCCGGCGGGCACAGCTCGCAACCGACCCCGGAAAACGCGATCTATGAGCTCGCCGATGCGGTGAAGGCGGTGCAGGGTTACGAATTCCCCGTCATCCTGACCGATACGACCCGCGCCTTCCTGACCGCGACCGCGCAACGTGTCGGCGGCCAGCTGGGCGATGCGATCACCCGGCTGCTCGCCGATCCGACCGACACGGCGGCCGATGCGATCGTCAGCCGCGACAAGGCGCTGCACTCGACGCTGCGCACCACCTGCGTCGCCACGCTGCTGCAGGCCGGTCATGCCGAAAACGCCCTGCCCCAGCGCGCGACCGCCAATATCAATTGCCGCATCTTTCCCGGCGAGACGGTCGAGGGGACGCTGGCGAAGCTGAAGGCATTGGCGGGACCCAAGATCACCGTCACCGCCAACCAGCCGGTGCGCCCGACCGCGATCCCGCCCAAGCTGGACCCGAAGATCATCGGCCCGATGAAGACGGTCGCGGCCAAGCACTTCCCCGGCGTCGCGATGGTGCCGATGATGTCGACCGGCGCGACCGACGGCATCTTCTTCCAGGCGATCGGCATCCCCGTCTACGGCGCGCCGGGTATCTTCATCGAGAAGGACATGTCGGGCATCCACGGCCTGAACGAGCGGATTCCGATCAAGTCGCTCTATGACGGCCGCGACTATCTCTACGACCTCGTCCGCGCCTACGCTTATTGAGGGATCGAGGGGACGGCGCCGTTCAGTGGGGGAGCATGCCGATCGACCTGCACGGCATTCCTCCCCTGCAAGGGGAGGTGGCAGGCCGCAGGCCTGACGGAGGGGTGTCACCATCTGAAAATGGGACGGAACCGCAACCGTTACACCCCTCCACCATGCTGCGCATGGTCCCCCTCCCCTTGCAGGGGAGGAATGAAGGTTATCGCGCCCGCCTCTCGGGGCCCTCCTGGACGCCGCAGTCCGCACGTCGCCCGGTGGGGGCATCACCGCCAAGTCGCGATATAGTCGTGCCGCGCATTATCAGCCGACCAGCGCATCCGCGTGTATCCGCGGCAGGCGTTCGAGTGCGGGGCGGGCATACCAGTAACCCTGGTGATAGCGGACGCCGAGGTCGTTGAGCGTCGCCGCTTCCGCCGCCGTCTCGATCCCCTCGGCGATCAGCAGCGTGTCGAGTTCGGCGCACAGCGACACCATCGATCGCACGATCGCGCGGCGACGGGGATTGGTGTCGATGTCGCGGATCAGCTCCATGTCGAGCTTGATTTCGTCAGGCACGAAGCGCGCGAACATGTCGAGGCCCGAATGGCCCGCCCCGAAATCGTCGATCGCGACCGAAAAGCCGATCTGCTTATAGGTGTCGATGATGCTCGCGACATGTTCGGGCGAGCCCATTTCCTCGTTCTCGGTGAATTCGAAGATCAGCCGGTCGATCGGCATGTTGACCGACTGCGCGGTGCGCATGGTCAGCTGGATACAGGCCAGCGGCGAATAGACCGCATTGGGCAAAAAGTTGATCGACAGCCGCGCGTCGGTGTCCATCAGGCCCGCCGTCATCGCGCTTTCGATCGCCTTCACCCGGCACGCCTGGTCGAAGGAGTAGCGATTCTCCTCGGTCACACGCGACAGCACGCCGTAAGCGCCCGATCCGTCCAGTCCGCGCACCAGCGCTTCATAGGCGAAGGGCTGGCCGGTATGCGTGTCGACGATCGGCTGGAACGCCATCGCGAACGGGATGTCGAAATCGATACCGTCCCGGCACCCGCTGCAGATCTTGCGCATTTCCATGCCCCCGGTCTGACCGGGATTGGTTAAGCGCCCGTCAAGATCGGACCATAGGCCGGTATTTCGCCCATGCGCCGGTATCTTGGCCCCATCCAAAAGCCGAACCGATTCCCGTCGTCATGCTGCCACGACGCTGAACGCTCCCGCCACCGGCGGTTCAGCTTGGCCGGCGCAGTCTGCCCGTCACCGGGAGCTGCTTTGCATTGGGATGAAGGTCATGAAGATGCTCAAGACGGGCCTGTTGCTGGCCCTGGCCGGCGGTACGCTGGTGGCGACGGCCGCCGGGGCACAGGACTGGCGTTACGACGATTACATGGCGCACCGGGCCGGTCGCGGGGCCGCGATCCACGCCTATCAGGCCGGCCGGGACCAGCGCGCCGCCGATACCGCCGCTTATTATGGCGATTATCGTGCGGCCGATGCCTATGCCCATGCCGCCGCCGTCCGGCGAGCCGAGGCCCGGCGCGACGTGCGTTTCGCCCGGCATGAACGCCACGCCGCGCGCTGGGATTACTGGCATGGCGGCGGCTGGGGTTACTGAGCCCATGCAAAAGGGCCGGCGCGAGGGTTCGCACCGGCCCTTTTCATATCGGGAGTCCGGACGGCGGATCAGCCGTCGTAATCGGCACCCAGATTCTGGTTGCGCGGCGGGGCGGCGGCAGTCAGGCGCAGCGCCTCGGCCGAGGCCTGCAGGCTGCCGACGTCATCCGCCTCATCCTCGTCGTCGATCTGGACGCGCTGCAGGCTGTTGACGACCGCTTCTTCCAAATGAGTCGGACGAACGGTTTCCTCGGCGATCTCGCGCAGCGCGACGACCGGGTTTTTATCGCGATCGCGATCGACGGTCAGATCCGCACCACCCGAAATCTGACGGGCCCGCTGCGCCGCGAACAGCACCAGATCGAAACGGTTGGGAACCTTGTCGACGCAATCCTCGACGGTGACGCGCGCCATGCGTGTGTCCTTCGCAAATAATGCTGGGATGAAAGAGGGCCACCTAGCAGCAACGGGCGCCCAAGTCAAAAGCCATGACCGGTGCAACATGCGCGTCACCTCGACCGTTACGCTTTCGACAGGATCATCTGCCGGAGGACCCGCCCCATTTCCGTCGCCCCGCTGCCCGACCAGCCCCCCGAGCAACCGGTCTTCCAGGTCGATGGCCACCGCCTGACCCTGCTGGATACGGGCCCCCGGCGGCTGGAGGCGTTGCTCGCGCTGATTGCGGGGGCGCGGCACTGTCTGCGCATCCTTTATTACATCTACGCCGATGACACGACCGGGCGGCGGGTGCGCGATGCGATGATCGACGCCGCCCGGCGCGGGGTGGCGGTCAGCGTGATCGTCGACGGATTCGGCGCCGGCGCGGACGAGGATTTCTTCCGCCCCCTGTTGGAGGCGGGCGCGCGGCTGTCGCGGTTCGAGCCTCGCTTCGGCCGCCGCTATCTGCTGCGCAATCACCAGAAGCTGGCGCTGGCCGATGCCGGGCACGATCCCCGGATCATCATCGGCGGCTTCAATATCGAGGATGATTATTTCGGCACCCCCGCCGACCAGAGCTGGCGCGACCTGGGCCTGTTGGTCGAGGGGCCGGCGGCGGCGCGGATGGCGGGCTATTTCGATGCGCTGTTCGCCTGGACGCAGAACCCCAAGGGACGGTTGCGCGACCTGAACAAGGCACTGGCGCATTGGAGCGAGCCGGCGGGGCCCCTACGCTGGCTGATCGGCGGCCCCACCCGGCGGCTGTCGCCCTGGGCGCGGACGGTGCGCGACGATATGCGGCGCGGGCGGCGGATCGACGTGATCGCGGCCTATTTCACCCCCAGCCCCACCATGCTCCGCCGGCTCGACCGCGCCGGGCGCCGCGACGCGCAGGTGCGCATCGTTACGGCGGGCAAGTCGGACAATCAGGCGACGATCGCGGCGGCGCGCTTCACCTATGCGGGCCTGCTGCGCAAGGGCGTGCGGATCTTCGAATATCAGCTCACCAAGCTGCATACGAAATTATACGTCATCGACGATGCGGTGCATGTCGGCTCGGCCAATTTCGACATGCGCAGCCTGTTTGTGAATCTGGAGCTGATGCTGCGTATCGAGGACGCCGCCTTCGCCAACCATGTCCGCGCCTATATCGACGGAGAGGTCGCGCGGTCGGAGGCGATCACGCCCGACTGGTACAAGCGCCACACCAACTGGTTCCAGCGGTTGCGCCAGTTCGCGGCCTATCTGCTGATCGCGGTGATCGACCCGTCAGTGTCGCGCGGGCTGAATTTCGGGATCGAATCACCCGATGGCGATTGATCCGAAGCCAACGTCATTGCGAGCGTAGCGAAGCAATCCAGGGCGTCC
>NZ_JBNNOB010000161.1:0-7067 GCF_050274375.1 Sphingomonas sp. NPDC019816 | reverse complement strand
CTGATCGCGGCGATGACTCGGGTGAAGTCCTATCTCGATTACGGCGCCTTCACCCCGATCCAGGCGGCGGCCTGCGCCGCGCTCAACGGGCCGCAGGACATCGTCGAGAAGAACCGCCAGCTCTATCACAAGCGCCGCGACGTGCTGGTCGAGAGTTTCGGCCGCGCGGGGTGGGACATCCCGTCCCCTAAGGCGTCGATGTTCGCCTGGGCGCCGCTGCCGCCGGCGCTGGCGCATCTGGGCAGCCTGGAATTTTCCAAGCAATTGTTGACCGAGGCCAAGGTCGCGGTCGCGCCCGGCGTCGGTTACGGCGAGAATGGTGAGGGCTTCGTCCGCATCGCGCTGGTCGAGAACGAGCAGCGGCTCCGCCAGGCGGCGCGCAACATCAAGCGCTATCTGCAATCGATGGGCGTCAATACGCCGGGATCGGCCAAGGCATTGTAAATCGCCGCCGGCCCGGCGGCCCCGCCCGATCTCGCGCGCATGGGGGGCGGCTGGGATCGCGTGGAGGATTGATCCGGGCCGCCCCCAGCCGCTACGGCGTGAACGATCCCGCAAGATGGGGCCGCGCCCGTGCCGTTCGGCCGGGCAGCGGGCCGACGGAGTGAAGAGTGAGCAACGACCTCGAAGACATGCGTGAGCCTTTGCTCGCCGCCATTGCCGACGCGCCCGCGCTGGACGTGCTGGAGACGATCCGCGTCGATGCGCTGGGCAAGCAGGGGCGGATCACGCAACTGCTCAAGACGCTGGGCAAGATGAGCCCCGAGGAGCGCCAGGTCGAAGGGCCGAAGATCCATTCGCTGCGCGAGGCGGTGACCGAGGCGCTCGGCACCCGCAAGGCCGCGCTGGAGAAGGCGGCGCTCGACGCGCGGCTGGCGTCCGAGCGACTCGACATGACCCTGCCGGTCGAGGGCGGCAGCTTCGGTACGGTCCATCCGGTCAGCCAGGTGATGGACGAACTGGCCGAGATCTTCGCCGATCTGGGCTTCGCCGTCGCGACTGGGCCGGAGGTCGAGACCGACTGGCACAATTTCACCGCGCTCAATATCCCTGAGACGCATCCGGCGCGCGCGATGCACGACACCTTCTATCTGGCGGGCGTCGAGCCCGGCGGCGACGAGCGCACCGTGCGCCGCGTGCTGCGCACCCACACCTCGCCGGTGCAGATCCGCACCATGCTGGACCAGAAGCCGCCGATCCGCATCATCGCGCCGGGCCGCACCTATCGCTCCGACTCGGATGCAACCCACACGCCGATGTTCCATCAGGTCGAGGGGCTGGTGATCGACAAGGGCATCACGCTCGGCCATCTGAAGTGGACGTTGGAGACCTTCCTCAAGGCGTTCTTCGAGCGCGACGACATCGTGCTGCGCCTGCGCCCCAGCTATTTCCCCTTCACCGAACCCTCGGCCGAGGTCGATGTCGGCTACACCATCGAGAAGGGCAAGCGTGTCATCGGGGGTTCCGGCGGCGGCTGGATGGAAGTGCTGGGCAGCGGCATGGTCCATCCCAAGGTCATCGAGGCGTGCGGGCTGGACCCCAATGAGTGGCAGGGCTTTGCCTTTGGCTGCGGCATCGATCGCCTCGCCATGCTGAAATACGGGATGGACGATCTGCGCGCCTTCTTCGACGGCGATATCCGCTGGTTGAAGCATTACGGGTTCGCGAGCCTCGACGTACCCACGCTGTCGGGAGGAGTCGGCGCATGAAGTTCACCCTGGGCTGGCTGAAGAGCCATCTGGACACCGACGCCACCCTCGACACCATCGTCGAGGGGCTGACCCGTATCGGCCTGGAGGTCGAGGGCGTGCACAATCCGGGCGAGGCGCTGTCCTCGTTCCGCGTCGCGCGCATCCTGTCGGCCGAGCGGCATCCGCAGGCGGACAAGCTGCAGGTCCTGTCGGTCGATGCCGGTGACGGCCCGATGCAGGTCGTGTGCGGCGCGCCCAATGCGCGCGCAGGGCTGGTCGGCGTGTTCGGCGCGCCGGGGGCCTATGTCCCTGGCCTCGACGTGACGCTGAAGGTCGCGGCGATCCGCGGCGTCGAATCGAACGGCATGATGTGCTCGGCGCGCGAGTTGCAGATCGGCGAGGGTCATGACGGCATCATCGAACTGCCCGAGGATGCGGCCATCGGCACGTCCTTCCCCGACTATGCGGGCCTCAACGATCCGGTCATCGACGTGTCGATCACGCCCAACCGTCAGGACTGCATGGGCGTCCACGGCATCGCGCGCGACCTCGCCGCCGCCGGGCTCGGCACGCTGATCGCGCCGACCGTGCCGGAGGTGAAGGGCGAAGGCCCCGGTCCCGATGTGCGGATCGAGGATGCCGAAGGCTGCCCCGCTTTCTATGCGCAAGGCGTGTCGGGCCTGACCAATGGCGAGGCCCCCGAATGGATGCGCCAGCGGCTGACCGCGATCGGGCAGAAGCCGATTTCGGCTTTGGTCGACATCACCAACTATATGACCGTCGATCTCGGCCGCCCGCTTCATGTCTATGACAAGGCCAAGCTGTCGGGTGGTCTGGTTGCGCGCAAGGCGCGCGAAGGCGAGACGGTCGAGGCCCTGAATGGCAAGACCTATACCCTGTCGGAAGGCATGACCGTCATCGCCGACGAAGCGGGCGTGCACGACATCGGCGGTATCATGGGCGGCGAGCATTCGGGCGTGTCGGAGACGACCACCGACGTCATCATCGAATGCGCCTATTTCGCTCCCGAGGCGATCGCAAGAACCGGCCAGAAACTGGCACTCACCAGCGACGCGCGCACCCGGTTCGAGCGGGGGGTGGACCCGGCCTTCCTCGACGACGGCCTCGCCATCGCGACCTTCCTCGTGCTCGAATATTGCGGCGGCACTGCCAGCAGCGTGACGCGTGCAGGCCAGCCGCCGGTCGTCGGCAAGACCATCGCCTATGATCCGAAGCTCGCTGAGACGTTGGGTGGCCTCGCCATCGAACCGGCGCGGCAGAAGGTGATCCTCGAATCACTCGGCTTCATCGTCACCGCCGACTGGCAGGTCACCGCGCCGAGCTGGCGCCGCGACGTGGACGGCCCCGCCGATCTGGTCGAGGAAGTGATCCGTATCGAGGGGATCGACCATGTTCCCCCGGTCGCGCTGCCCCGCACGCCCGGCGTCGCGCGTCCCACCGCCACGCCGCAGCAGAAGCTGGAGCGTCGCGCCCGCCGCGCCGCCGCCGCGCGTGGCCTCGACGAAGCGGTGACGTGGAGCTTCATCAGCGAGGCGCAGGCCGCGCCCTTCGGCGGCGGCGCCTTCACGCTCGCCAACCCGATCAGCGAGGATCTGAAGGTCATGCGGCCTTCGCTGCTCCCCGGCCTGCTCGCCGCGACCGAGCGCAACATCAAGCGCGGTGCGACCGCCGTACGTCTGTTCGAGATCGGTCGCCGCTATCTGGAAGAGGCCGAGCGGTCGACGCTCGGCGTCGTGCTAGCGGGCGACAAGGCGCCCCGCAACTGGCGTTCGGGCAAGGCGCAAGCCTATGACGCCTACGATGCCAAGGCCGAGGCGATCGCGCTGCTCGCCCAGGCCGGTGCGCCGGTCGACAACCTTCAGGTGATGGGCGAGGCGGGCGATGCCTGGCATCCCGGCCAGTCGGGCACGCTGCGGCTGGGGCCGAAGACGGTGCTGGCGGCGTTCGGCATGGTCCACCCGATGGTGCTGAAGGCGTTCGATCTGGACGGCGCGGTGGCGGCGGTGGAGATCTATCTCGATGCCATCCCGCCCAAGCGCGCGACGGGCTTCATGCGCCCGGCCTATACGCCCCCGGCGTTGCAGTCGGTCAAGCGCGACTTCGCCTTCCTGGTGCCCGCCGATCTGGCCGCCGACCAACTGATCCGCGCGGTACGCGGCGCGGACAAGGCGGCGATCACCGCTGCGCGCGTCTTCGACGTGTTCGCCGGGCAGGGCGTGCCCGAGGGGCACAAGTCGGTCGCGGTGGAGGTCCTGCTGCAACCCTCGCAGAAGAGCTTCACCGATGAGGAGCTGAAGGCCATCGCCGACAAGATCGTTGCGGCCGCCGCCAAGCAGGGAGCGCAACTCCGTGGCTGATGAGGAAAACTGGGTCCGTATCGCCAACGACCATCTGTCGGCGGCGATCAATCCGTTCGGGGCCGAATTGTCCTCGCTGAAGGACGCGGACGGCCGCGAGCTGATGACGAATGCGGACCCGGCTTTCTGGACCGGCCGCGCGCCTTTGCTGTTCCCGGTGATCGGCGTGACCCGCGACGGCATCCGCCTGAACGGCCAGCATTATCCAATGGCCAAGCACGGCTTTGCCCGCCACTCGACGTTCGAGCTGGTCAGCCACGAGGCCAATCGCGCGGTCTTCTCGCTGGGCGACAGCGAGGCGACGCGGACCTCCTATCCCTTCGCTTTCCGGTTGGAGGTGGAGTTCCGGCTGGAGGACGCAACGCTGGTCGTGGAGGCCCGCGTGCTCAACCGGGGCGAGGCGCCGATGCCCGCCAGCTTCGGCTTCCACCCCGCCTTCGCCTGGCCGTTGCCGTACGGCAAGGCGCGGGCCGACCATCGCATCGTCTTCGAGCGGGACGAACCCGCCCGCCTGCGGGAGATCGCGCCGGATGGCCTGATCGCCGAAGCCCGCCGCGACAGCCCGCTCGACGGGCGCGTGCTGCATCTGGCGGACGACCTGTTCACCCACGACGCGCTGGTCTGGGACCCGGTCGAGAGCCGCCATGTCACCTATGGCGTCGACAGCGCGCCGCAACTGCGGATCGCCTTCCCCGACACCGACAAGCTCGGCATCTGGACCAAGCCGGGTGCGGCCTATGTCTGTGTCGAACCGTGGCACGGCATCGCCGACCCGGAAGGATTTGAAGGCGACTTCTTCGACAAGCCCGGCGTGTTCGTCGTGCCGGTCGGGGGCGAGAAGCTGATCCAGATGTCGGTGACGCTGACGAGATGATCCCGTTTCAAGCCCCTCCCCTTCAGGGGAGGGGATGGGGTGGGGCCTATCCGCAAATACATCGCCTGCGGGTCCGCCCCACCCCCGGCCCCTCCCCCGAAGGGGAGGGGAGATCAGGCTAGGGCCTGTCTTGTGCCACAATTTGCTGTAACAGGCGCAGCATCTCGGGCGCTCGGATGCGCCATTTCCCTATTCGACAGAGCCGCCCATGACTTCCCCCCGCCGTACCTTCGCGATCATCTCGCACCCTGACGCCGGTAAGACGACGCTGACCGAAAAGCTGCTCTATTTCGGCGGCGCGATCCACTTGGCGGGTGAGGTCAAGGCACGCGGCCAGAACCGGCGCGCGCGGTCGGACTGGATGAAGATCGAGCAGCAGCGCGGCATCTCGGTCACCTCCTCGGTGATGACGTTCGAGAAGGACGGCGTGACCTTCAACCTGCTCGACACGCCGGGCCACGAGGATTTCTCGGAGGATACCTATCGCACGCTGACCGCCGTCGACTCGGCCGTCATGGTCATCGACGCGGCGCGCGGTATCGAGGCGCAGACGCGCAAGCTGTTCGAGGTGTGTCGCCTGCGTTCGGTGCCGATCATCACCTTCGTCAACAAAGTCGATCGCGAAGGCCGTCCGCCCTTTGAACTGCTCGACGAGATCGCCGATATCCTGGCGCTCGACGTCGCGCCGATGAGCTGGCCGGTTGGCATGGGTGGGCTGTTCGAGGGTGTGCTCGACCTGACCAGCAATACGGTCAGCCGCCCCGAGGGCGATAGCCGCGCCTTCCTGGGTAAAGTCGACAACGCACCGACGCTGCCCGCTGACATCGCCGAGGAAATCGAGCTGGCGCAGGCGGGCTATGCGCCGTTCGATGCCGAAGCCTATCGCAACGGCGACCTGACGCCAGTCTATTTCGGCTCCGCGCTTAAGGATTTCGGGGTGGCCGAGCTGATCGACGCGCTCAGCCGCCACGCACCGCCACCGCGCCCGCAGCCCGCCGAACCCGCGCCCGTCGCGCCCGACAACAAGGAAGTCACCGGCTTCATCTTCAAGGTGCAGGCGAACATGGACCCGCAGCATCGCGACCGCATCGCGTTCATGCGGCTCTGCTCGGGCACCTTCAAGCGCGGCATGAAGCTGACCCCTACGGGCCATGGCAAGCCGATCGCAGTCCACTCGCCGATCCTGTTCTTCGCACAGAATCGCGAAGTCGCGGACGAGGCGTTTCCGGGCGACATCATCGGCATCCCCAACCACGGCACGCTGCGTGTGGGGGACACGCTGTCGGAGAAGGCGGATGTCCGCTTCACCGGCCTGCCCAATTTCGCCCCCGAAATCCTGCGTCGCGTGGCCCTCAAGGACCCGACCAAGACCAAGCAGCTGCGGAAAGCCTTGGACGACATGGCCGAGGAGGGGGTGACCCAGGTCTTCTATCCCGAGATCGGCTCGAACTGGATCATCGGCGTCGTCGGGCAGCTCCAGCTCGACGTGCTGCTGTCGCGGCTGGATGCGGAGTACAAGGTCGCGGCGGGGCTGGAGCCTGCGCCGTTCGACACCGCGCGCTGGATCACCGCCGACGACCCCGCCGACCTCAAGGCGTTCATGGACCTGAACCGCGCGGCGATGGCGAAGGACCGCGACGACAACCCCGTCTTCCTAGCCAAAAGCGCCTGGGAAGTGGGCTATGTCGCCGATCGCTATCCCAAGGTCCGTTTCCTCGCCACGCGCGAGCGCTGAGGGGGAACCCACGGGCCGTTTCGCGGCTTCATGGTGCATGAACGAACAGGGAGCCACCATGGACCGCGCGACGATCGACGCCACCTTCGAGGCCAATGAGAAGCTGATCCGCCGCCGCGCGCTCAAGGCCGGGGCCAAGGCGCTGACCATCGGCACCGAGAGCCTGGCCGAGACGATCGATGCGATCGGCGATGCCTATGGCCTGAGCGGCGCGCAGCGGCGCCAGCTGGAGCCCGCCGCGTCGATCGAGGCGCAGGAGATCGTCGGCAAGTTGAAGGGCTTTGTCGGCCCGGCGGCGGTGCTGGGCGATCTGCGCGGCGGTTCGGGAGTCCTGTCGCAGGCACGCGCGGCCGGAAAGCTCGCCAAGACCGCGCGCCGCATCGGCAAGG
>NZ_JBNNOB010000160.1:0-7151 GCF_050274375.1 Sphingomonas sp. NPDC019816 | reverse complement strand
TTTTTTTTTTTTTTTTTTTTTTTTTTTTTTTTTTTTTTTTTTTTTTTTCCACGCCCAAACCCCAGCCCCTTACTTCAAATCCGCCACCGCCTTGGCGATAGCCGGCGTCGCACACAGCCGAACGTCCGTCTTGGTCAAGGGCGCATCCCCCGGCTTGGCACAGCGATGCGCCGCCTCGCGCGGCGGAATCATGTCGAGCGGCGCGACCGACGCATCCCGTCTGGCGATCACCGTGCCCAGCTTGCTCAGATACTCATTCCAGCCTCCGCCGGTCCCCGGTTGCCCGACCAGCGGCAGCGCAGCCCGCCGCATCGCCTCCGCCCCGGCAAAGTCGCCCAGCTGGCGCAGCTGATTGGCCGCGCGCGCCGTCATCCAAAGCCGGTCCTTCGGTTCGGTATCGGCCGGAAGCCGGCGCACATGCTCGACGAATTCCCTGGCGTATCGACCGCGCCGCGCCGGCATCCCGGGCGTATCGCGGCCTTCACCCGGACCGGGCGTCTCTCCCCACAGCGCCGCCTGAAGCCAGCCCAGCACATCGGCTTCCGGCCGGCTCAATCGTGCCGCCAGCCATGCCGCGCGGTAATGCGGCGAATCCCCTTGCGCGACCATCCTGGCATAATCGGGCGTGGCGATCAGGACCGCCAGCGCCGCCTTGTCGCTGTCCGAAAACCGGTCGAACACCACCAGGTGATTGCCCGGACATTCGGGGACGGGCAGCGGGAACATCATATAGCTATAGGGCCGCCCGTCGGGCCGCTCGCCATAAGTGGAATAGCTCCCCATCTGCCAGCCGGAAAATGTCTCGCCGCCGACCGGGCATGTCATCGGCACGTCGCCGCCATGGATCGGGGGAGGGGGCGGCGGTGGCGGAGTTGGGGTTGGGACCTGTGCCTGCAACAGCGCCCATGCGATCATCATCCCCATGCCGATCCTCCCCCTTATGATGCCGCCAAACCTAGCCGATCGCATCCACTGCGACTATGCTGCCGGCGTGGCCGTGACATAAGGACAGGGTGGCAGACCCGTCGCGCGGTCCGATGGAGGATGGCCGCATGACCGAAGTCCCCCCTGACGACACGCCCGGCAACACGCTGCGCGACCGCGCGGTTCGCCTTTATGACGCCTTCACGCACGAGCATCACGATCGCCGCACCCTGTTGCGCCAGATGACCGCGCTTGCCGGATCGGCGGCGGCGGCCGAGGCGCTGATCCTGGGCATCGCCGCCAGTCCGGCGGCGGCGGCGATCACCGATCCGCGGGATGCCCGCTTGCGAATCGATCGGCGAGAGGGAATGGACGGTGGCGCGCGCTCGGCGGCGTATATGGTGGCGCCGCGCGACGCCAGGAAGCGACTGGGCGAGGTTCTGGTCATCCATGAGAATCGCGGGCTGACCCCGCATATCGAGGACGTCGCGCGGCGGCTGGCGCTGGCCGGGTTCCGTGTGACCGCGCCCGATCTGCTGGCGCCGCAGGGCGGGACGCCGGCGGACGAGGATCGGGCGCGCACGATGATCGGCACGCTCGACTATGATCTGGCGCTGGCCCAGGCGCGGGCGATGATGGCGCGCGCGGCCGGCGACAAGGCGGGAACGGGCCGGGTCGGCGCGGTCGGCTTCTGCTGGGGCGGGGCGTTCGTCAATCGGCTGGCGGTGGCGGCGGGACCGGCGCTGGCGGCGGGTGTCGCCTATTACGGCCCGGCGCCTGCGCCCAGCGAGGCGGCCAAGGTGCGCTCGCCGTTGATGCTGCACTATGCCGGCAAGGATGTGCGGGTGAATGCCACCGGTGAGCCCTGGGTCGCCGCGCTGAAGGCGGCGGGCCATCCGGTCGAAGCCTTCACCTATGCCGGTGTCGACCATGCCTTCAACAACGACACCAGCGCCGAACGCTATGACCGGGCCACCGCCGAACAGGCCTGGGCGCGGACGATCGGCTTCCTGCATCGCCATCTCGACCGCGCCTGATGGTCGATGGCGAGATCGCGACCTGCCTTGGGGGAGACATGCCATGACGACCGAGCTGACGCTTTACACCAATCCGCAATCGCGCGGCCGCATCGCGCGCTGGATGCTGGAAGAGACGGGCGCCGCCTATGACGCGGTGGTCCTGGACTATGGCACGACGATGGTCGCGGCCGAATATCGCGCGATCAATCCGATGATGAAGGTCCCCGCCATCGTCCATGGCGGCCGGGTCGTGACGGAGACGGCGGCGATCTGCGCCTATCTGGCTGATACCTTTCCCGATGCCGAACTGTCGCCCCTGCCGCAGGAGCGGGCGGATTATTATTGGTGGCTGTTCTTCGCGGCGGGTCCGCTGGAAGCGGCGATCACCAACCGGGCGATGAACGTGACGCCCACGCCGGAGCAGCAGCGCATGGCGGGTTACGGCGATTTCGACCGCGCGGTCGGGGTCGTCGATCGGGCGGTGGCGCGGTATCCCTATATCGCGGGCGAGCGCTTCACCGCCGCCGACGTCTATCTGGGCTCGCAACTCATGTGGTTCACCCGGTTCGGACTGGTGCCCAGCACGGACGCGATCATGGCCTATATCGACCGGCTGGCCGCCCGTCCCGCGCATGTCCGCGCCGGCGCGCTGGATGACGGCACATTGCCGGAGGTGGCGGCCGACTAAGGCCATCCGCGCGCCCGGCCCTTGCCGGGCGCGGTTTAGACGGTGCTGGCGCCGTCCGTCTGTTCGGGGCGGGCGGCGCGCAGGATGTCGAGGCCGGCGGCGATATGATTGCCCGCCAGTGGCATGCCGAGCGCATCGGCGCCCTCCATCGCCGCCTGGGCGAGCGCAATGACATGTTCCAGGGTGACGTTGGGATGGCTCATCGACTATCGACTCGAAAATGCACGACCATGTCTGCGGCCGGGTGGGAGCTAAGATCCTGACCCTGCACCAGAATAATGCTTGTCGCGACAAGTGTTTTTGCAATCGATTAGACCACCTGCCCCCAATCGGGACGGCCCCTTGCCGGGGGCAGGCGATCGGTGGCTCACTTCATCAGGACCAGTTCTTCCGACATGGTCGGGTGCAGCGCGACGGTGGCGTCGAACTGCGCCTTGGTCAGCCCGGCCTTCACCGCGACGGCGGCGGCCTGCAGGATTTCGGGAACGTCGGGGCCGATCATGTGCAGCCCGACGACGCGGCCGGTAACGCCCTCGCATACCATCTTGTACAGCGCCCGCTCGTCGCGGCCGGCCAGCACATTCTTCATCGGGCGGAAGTCGGAGGTATAGACCTGTACCGACCCCAGCTTTTGCTTGGCCTCCGCTTCGGTCATGCCGACGCCGGCCATGGGCGGGTGGCTGAACACGGCGGCGGGGATACAGTCATAATCGACGCGCGTCGGCTTGTTGCCATAGACGGTGTCGGAGAAAGCCTGCCCCTCGCGGATCGCGACCGGGGTCAGCTGGACCCGGTTGGTGACGTCGCCCACCGCATAGATGCTGGCGCAGGTCGAGCGGTTGTCCTCGTCGACCTTGATCGCACCGATGTCGTCCAGTTCCACGCCCGCCGTCTCCAGCCCCAGGCCATGGGTGTTGGGCACACGTCCGGTGGCGAACATGACCAGGTCGACCTCGATCGGGTCATGGCCCGACATGGACACCTTCAGCGATCCGTCCGCCTGCTTCTCGATCCCCTGGAAGGTCGCGTCGAAGCGGAAGTCGATACCCTTCATCATCGAGATCTGAAGCAGCCGGTCGCGGATCGTCAGGTCATAGCCGCGCAGGATCTCCTTGCTGCGGTTGATGAGCGTGACGTGCGCGCCGAACTGGTGGAAGATGCCGGCGAATTCGTTGGCGATATACCCCGCGCCCGCGATCAACACGCGGGCGGGAATCGAATCGAGATGGAACGCCTCGTTCGAGGTGATGCCATGCTCATGCCCCGGGCAGGACGGGATGGCGGGATGCGCGCCGACCGCGATCAGAATGCGCTCGGCGGTCTTCTCGGTCCCGTCGGCCAGCCGCACGCTATTGGGGCCGGTGACGACGGCGCGCTGGCCGATGATCTCGACATCGTGGCTTTCCAGCGTCTTCTTGTACGCGCCGTTCAGCCGGTCGACCTCGGCCAGCACGTTGTCGCGCAGCGTGGCCCAGGAAAACTCGCATTCGCTGGGCACCTGCCAGCCGAAGCGGCGCGCGTCCTTCAAATCCTCGGCGAAGTGCGCGCCGTAGATCAGCAGCTTCTTGGGCACGCAGCCGCGAATGACGCAGGTGCCGCCGACGCGATATTCCTCGGCCACCGCCACGCGCGCACCGTGCGCCGCCGCCACGCGCGACGCCCGCGTACCCCCGGAGCCCGCCCCGATGACGAACAGGTCATAGTCATAGTCAGCCATGGGATCGGTTTCTCCGGGAAGGTCAGAAGACGGGGCTCTCGGCCCGCGTAAAAGCATAACGGGGGACGCCGAGCCAAGTTCAGCGTCCCCCTGACAGTGATCGGAATTCATGATGATCCTCCCCGGCACGGGGAGGGGGAGCGCGCCCGAAGGGTGTGGTGGAGGGGGCGTTCCACAAGGCATGTCCTGTGGGAAAGCCCCCCTCCGTCAGGGCTACGCCCTGCCACCTCCCCGCAGGCGGGAAGGATTTTTTACTCCCCGAACGCCCGCTGGATCAGATCCTCGGTCGAGGGATCGAAATCCTGCCCGCCCTGGTCCGCCGCCTTGGCCATTTCCTTGCCCAGCTCGACGCCGAACTGGTCGAAGCTGTTGATGCCCAGCAGTACGCCGTTCACGAACACGCGGTGCTCGTAAAAGGCGATCAGCGCGCCAAGCGTGCGCGGGTCGAGCGTGTCGAGCAGGATGGTCGAGGATGGACGGTCGCCCGAATAGCTGCGCGCGGGATCGTCGACCTTTTTGCCCTTCATCAGCGCCGCGCCTTGCGCAAAGGCATTGAGCAGCAGCTGGCGGTGGTGATCGTCGCTCAGCACATCGCCCGGCTCGATGACCGCGATGAACTCGACCGGCACCAGGTGGGTGCCCTGATGGAGCAGCTGGAACACCGCATGCTGCGCGTCGGTGCCGACCCCGCCCCAGGTGATCGCGGCGGTAGGACGGCCGACGGGCTGGCCGTCGACGGTCACGCCCTTGCCGTTCGATTCCATCTCCAGCTGCTGGAGGTAGGAGGGGAGCAGGCGCAGACGCTCGTCATAGGCGAAGGGCGCGCGCGTCTCGGCGTGGCGGACCTGGGTGTAATAGAGGTCGGCGAAGGCGGCGAGCGCGGGGGCGTTCTGCGACAGGTCGGTCAGGCGGAAATGGCGGTCCATCTCGGCCGCGCCCTCCAGCAACTCCTCGAACGCGTCCCAGCCCAGGCCCAGCGCGGCGGGAAAGCCGATGGTCGACCAGAGCGAATAGCGCCCGCCGACCGACTCGGCGAAGGACAGGATGCGCGTCTCGTCCACGCCCCATTCGACCGCCTTTTCCGGGTTGGCGGTCAGCGCGATGACGCGGCCATAGGAGTCCTCGACGCCGTGCTCGGTCATCCACTGGAGCGCCGAGGTGGCGTTCAGCATCGTCTCGGTGGTGGTGAAGGTCTTGGACGCGACGACGAGCAGCGTGGCGGCGGGGTCGAAGCGCTTGAACACTTCCTCCAGCGCGACGCCGTCGACGTTCGACACGATCGCCACGTCATAACGGTCGCTGTCCCGGCCCAGCGCATCGACCAGCAGGTCGGGGCCCAGCGCCGAGCCGCCGATACCGATGTGCAGGACGTGACGGATCGGGCCGAGTGCCTCCGCCTCGATCGCGTCGATCAGCGCGCGCATCCGGGCGTGCGACTGGCGCGCGGTGGCGACGCTTTCAGGATTGCCCTCGCCACGCTCGGCGGTGTGCTCGACCGCGCGGCCCTCAGTGACGTTGACGACCTCACCGCCGAACAGCGCGTCACGCTTGGCGGCCAGCCCCTTGGCCTTGGCCAATTCGGCGAAGGCCGCGACCGCGTCGCGCGTCAGATGGGTCTTGGACCAGTCGAAATGGATACCCGCCACATCCAGGCTGAGCGAAGCCAGCCGGTCGGGATCATTCGCGAAAAGATCGAGAAGCGGGGTCTGCGGGAGCGATTCGATCGTCGACCAGTCGGCAGCCATGATGCCTGTTCCTTCCTTGCGCGCGCCCCGTGGGGCTTCGCTTACGGCGTTAGCGAAAGCGGCCGGGCAAAGCCAAGCCTTAGATTGGTATGGTGGGCTGGGAGAGGATCATCGCTGTTCGAGCCCATTGTCCATCGCGGACAACATGGCCATTCACCTTTACTGCGCAAAACATCCTTGAGGCGCATCAAGAAGCCCGCGCACGGCGACCGGCGTTACCCATGTTTCCCGGCCAACGGTTCGCGGACGACGCCGACATCGGCGAAGCGCTTCGGTTCGGCGGGGTGCGCCGCGGGTTCGGCCAGTTCGCGCTGCCAGTAGCCCACATCGATCCAGCGGCCATGCTTATGCCCGACCTCGCGGAAGACGCCCGCGCGGCGGAAGCCGACCGCTTCGTGCAGCTTGATCGAGCCGTCATTGGGGAGCGCGATCACGCCCATCGCCTGGGTGAACCCTTGCGCGGTCAGCGTGTCGACCAGCGCTTCATAGAGGAGTCGGCCGACGCCGGCGCGCTGCGACACGTCGGCGACGTAGATCGTCGTTTCGACCACCCAGCGATAGGCCTCACGCTCGCGGAAGCGCGCGGCATAGGCATAGCCGATCACTGCATCTTCGCGGCCCTCTTCATCGGTCAAGGTCGCGACGATCCACGGATAGAGGCCGTCCGCCCCCGCCATGCGCGCGCGCATCGTGTCCGCATCGGGCGCCTGGGTCTCGAACGAGACGACGCCGGCCAGGACATGCGGGGCATAGATGGCGGCGATGGCGGCGGCGTCGTCGGGGCGGGCGGCGCGGATGGCGATCATGTGGGTCTCCGAAGGCGATGCGCCTGCCTAGCGTGGCGATGCGCGGTTCGGAAAGCCCCAATCCCAAGGCCCGTTTCGAAGTGCCCAAATCCCAACCTCCGTTCGCACGGAGCGAAGTCGAAGTGCACGCTCCACGCTTAGCGGCGGGAGATTCCCTTGGGCTTCGACTTTGGCGCATCGCGCCAAAGTTTATCCTGAGCGGCTGGCTTGTCAGCCAGCCGAAGGGCTCAGGCTGAACGGCGATTGGGGATC
>NZ_JBNNOB010000159.1:0-7219 GCF_050274375.1 Sphingomonas sp. NPDC019816 | reverse complement strand
GCGCCGTAGCGCTTCCTCGTCGTCTTCATTCCCGTACCAGTCCTTCAGGTCAGGAGTAGCTTAACACCCTGTCCAGAAAACCGGCACCACCTCAGTGGACGATGAAGCTCACCGGTGCGGACAAGGTCTTGGTGATTGTTATATCGCGCATCAGCCGGTCGTCGGCGGCCGACCAGAGTTCGAAGTCGGCCAGCCGCTCGTCGTTGACGACGACGAGGATGTCATAGTCCGATGTATAGCCGCCAACCGGATCGTCCACCCAATCGCCGCGCGCATAGCTGCCGTAGAGGACGAGCTTGAGGATGCGACCCTGCTTCTTCCACTTCGTCGTGGTCGATGCGGTCGCCGCCTCAAATTCCTCGAACAAGACACGCACGACATGCGCCAGCTCGCGCTGCTTGGCTTGCGGAAGATGGTCGAGCGTGTCGCGCATGCGGAACGATCCTAGCGGGCAGTCGGCGCGAAAAACAGGGTGGGAGGGTGTCTGTGCCGTCGCCTAAAACGGCCACCACCAGCGGCGCTGTGGGGCGCCGTGTAGACGGCGGTTGATGCCGATGATCGCACGAGTCATCGCGCGCTCGACCTGTGCCACGGACAGGCCCGTGGCTTCGGCAATCGCGGCATAGCTCATGTCGTCGAGCCGATGCGCCAGATAGATCTCGCGGTCACGTCGGCGGAGCGACCGGACAGCGGCTTCCCTCTTCGCCAGCTCTGCCCGGGTGATCGGCACGTCATTGACGGCGGTCGGCCTAGCCAAGGTCAAAGCGAGTGCAGCGGCGGCCTGATCCTTGAGGCCCGCATTAGTGCGCTTGTCCTCCTCACGATCCTCTTCCATCCTGCTTCTCCTCACCAGCCGCACCCAGCGGCGGAATGGCGGGGGTGGGCGGCAGGAGCGGACCGGCAGTCCCGTTAAAGCGGCGGGAGGCACCCGCAGGGCCGGAACGGAGTGGAGGAGCCGCGCCAGCGGCTTGCTGGCCGCCGCGGCGGGACTAGAGGGCAGCGACGCCCACCTCCGTCATTCTGACGCGCGGCCAAACGCCGACGCGCCCTTCAGCGCGTCGTCCGCTGATTAGTGCGCATGCGTTGGTTGCTATTGTTTTGGGCTGCCCCCGTTAAGTCGCAGGCGCGATGCCGGGCGGACAAGGTGCCCCCAGCGTGGTTGCGCGGCGCTGGTGAGCGTGTCGGCAAAGCGCGCGCGAGCCGGCGCGGACAGCCGTGCCCATGCTGCCCGCTCGCGCGACGTTAGCGCGTAGAGCCGCCAGCCGCGGTTGCTCATGCAGGTTTCGACGGGGGCGCCGGTCGAGGTGGCGGCGGGCGGGAGGTCCGGCGCGGTGCCGATCGGGGGCGTGAGCCGGCGGTCCTTGACCACCGCCGGGCCGATGTCCGCCATCGGTTGGGTGGCGATCGCGAGGCAGCGGGCGAGGTCGGCGTCGCGGGTCGCGACACTGGCGCCGGGGCGGTTATAGAAACGCGCCGGGAGGGTCGCCGGCAGGGGATCGGCCCGGGTCAGCGCGAGGGCGGTCAGCAGGGCGACGGGCATGGGCGGCTCCTCCTCAAGCGGTCTATTTGATCATCGATGAGCGGGGGCTGACTGGATCGCCCCGCCTTGCGTCAGCGAAGCAAGCGCAGGTCGAAGCGGAACGGGTCCGTCCCGACCACCCTCACCCGCGTCATGTCCGCGTGGCGCACGTTCAGCAGCAGGTTCGCCTCTTGCGGCACGACGACGCTGCGCACACGCATGCCCAGCGCCTGGCTGGCGTCGAGGAAGGCGTCCCCCGCCTGCCGACAGGCATCGGCATCCGTCGGCGTGCCGTCCAAGCTGTGGAGCGTCGCATCATCGGGGACGTCGATCGCCAGCAACACCATGTCGTCGGGGATGAGATCGGGCGGCAGGTCGAGGTGGACCAGCACCTCCAGAACCGCGAGGCTCGGCGTAGCGGCAGTATAGACCATCGCCCGTCCCGGCGAATTCCACCGTCCGCCCCACATACGCGCGCCCTCGCCGTCCAGTGCGCCATGCGCTGCCTTGCACAGGCGATGGACGATCACGCCGCGAGGCCGTGCGCGATCTGCCCCAGCAGCGCCTCCACGGCGCGCGCCCCTTGATCCGTGTCGGTCATCGCCAGCGGCGTTTCGCCGTCGAGCGCGCGATTTTCGCGCGTCAGCCAGGCATGCGCCTTGTCCGGGTCGGCGAACGTCTCCTCGGCCGCGGCGACTACGCTCACCACGCGCACGATCCGGTCGGACTCTGCCGGATCGAGCGGCTGGGCCGCATCCTGGCGTCGCTTGAAGGTCCGCCGGTTGATGATCTGCGGGTCGAGCACGCTGAACGTCAGCCGGGAGGCGCGCAGGAAATGATCAACGGCCTGAGTCGGCAGGCCGCGACGGACCAGCCGCATCACGTCGCGCTCGCTGTGCAGCGGCCCCGTGTTCGCCTCGCCCCCCAGCAGAGTCTGTATCCGTCCTACCGCACTCATGCCTGTGCTCCGCATTTTGCCGGATTGCCACCGGCAAAGTGTAGATAGGCATCGCGCGCGATGGCAGCAAGTCGGTGCGTCGAACGACGGCGACGTTCTGATTTTATGCCATTCCAAAGCGAGTGTCGCGGCAGGCCCCAAAACGACAAAGGGCGGCGGATCCATCGACCCGCCGCCCCGTCATGCCGTGTCGCGTTCGATCAGAACGACAGCTTCAGGCCGCCGCGATAGGCCTGGTTGCGCACGTCGCTGCGTTCGAAGGTCGTGTCGGCCGACAGTGACAGCGTCGCATTGCCGGTGCGGTACGACAGGCCCGCCGACACTTCGCCCCAGTCGCGGTCCTGGTTCGCGACCGCGAACGGCGTGCGCAGCGGGGTGCCGCCGGCGAAGCCCGCCAGGAACACGTTCGAGCGGTCTTGGAAGTCGTGGACGTAATAGGCCGAGGCGAATGGGCGCAGGCCCTGGGCATTGCCGTCGAGCTGCAGGCCGGCACGGGCCTGGATGCTGCGATAGCTGTTCTTCGACGTGGCGAGCGCCGGGCCGGTGCCGGTTTCCGCGGTCGGCGTGAAGTCGATGCGGTTGGTCCGCACCGCGACGCGCGGGCCGAAGCGCAGCGCCTCGCTGCCGGCATTGTAGGTCGCGCCGATTTCACTCGACAGCGCCAGCGCGTTGTCGCGGGCGCGCAGGTCGAAGGCGGTGCCCAGGAACGTGCCGGTGCGGCGGGTGCGCGACTGATAGACGCCGGCGCTGGTCTGCACGTCGAGCGATGGACCGAGCGAGCCACCGATGCGGCCGTACAGCGTGCCCTGGATCAGCTCGCCGCGCGCGGTCTGGCCGGCGTTCGGCTTGCCGTCGATCTTGGTGTACGAGAAGCCGAAGCCCAGCATGCTGGTGTCGTCGACCTTCGCCTCGATTCCCGCCGCGACGTAGAAGCCGTCGAACCGGTCACGCCCGGTCTGCGGCACCGTACCCGGCATCGACCGGCTCGACCCGTCGAGATAGCCGCCCGCCAGATAGACTGCGGCGTTTTCGGGCAGGACGTTTTCCTGCAGCGTCGTCGCCGGCGTGTCGCTGACCATCGCGGCCTGGCCGGGTATCGCGATCTCATTGGCGGCGAATTCCATCGGCTTGCCGATCATCGCGATCGAACCGCCCTGGAACGTCTCGGGCGCCATCGCCGAGATGCGCTCGCGATAGAAGCGCGCCATATTGTCGGTCGCGACGGTGCCGATCGCGCGCTTGGTCGTCTCGGCGCGCGGCGCCAGGCTTTCCAGCGTCGCCTGGATCGTCGATGCCGACTGGAGGTCGAGGCCACCATAGATGCCGAACAGCGAATTGTACGCGGCCGACCGGTTGCCATCGAGCAGGCGGGCATAGGCCATCTGCACCGGCGTGTTGGCGACGACGCTGGTGTACGGGCGCGCCGCGACGCTCGCGGTGACCGCGGTCGAGCTATAGCTGAGCAGCGGGTACAGGATCGCGCTGAACGACGTGGTGTCGCCGAACGTGCCGGTGACGCCGTTGCTGGCGGTCAGGATCGTGTAGCTGTCGCCGAAGCGCGGATCGCGCGCGGTCGGCCGCAGCGTCACCGTGCCGCCGCTCAGCACCGCGCGGTTGGTGGCGATCAGGTCCGACGTGCCGGGCAGGCCGACGTCCACCAGATACTGGCTGCCGGCTGCGAAGGTGGTGGTGCCCGCGACGGTGAGCGTGCCGATCGCGCCGACGTTGCCCGGCGCGACGATGCCGCCGCTCGCCGCGGTCAGCGAAGCGAGGCTGCCGGTGCCGCCGATGGTGCCGCCCCCGATCGCGGTCAGCGCCGAACGCGTCAGCGCGCCGTTGACGGTCAGCGTGCCCTGTTCAACGCGGGTCGCGCCACTGTAGCTGTTGCTGCCCGTCAGGATCAGCTCACCCCCGCCGCGCTTGGTGAGGCCGCCGATGTCAGCGGGGAAGCTCGCCAGCACTTCGGCCGAATAGCGGTCGCGCGCGTCTTGGATGTTGTTGCTCCAGACGTCGACGCCACCCGTCGCCACATTGACCTCGCGCGTCTGGCGCAAGGCGGTGGGGCCGGCCAGCGCGACGTCCATCTGCGGCGCGCCCCAGCCCGACTTCAGGTCGACGCCCGGCGTGTCGAGATCCTTCGAGCTCGAGACGAGGATGTCGGAGATGAGGCCGGTGTTGTAGTTCGGGAAGCGGCTCATCAGCACCGCCGCGAAGCCCGACACGTTAGGCGCTGCCATCGATGTGCCGGTCAGCACGCCATAGCCCGGGCCGGTGATGGTCAGGTATTGCTTCATGTCGGCCTGCAGCTGCGCATTGGCCTTGGTGAGCACGAGCTTCGAAAAATCGACGCCGAGGATGTCGGTGTTGGCCGAGACGATGCCGGCGATGCGGCTGGTGTAGCCGTCGGGATCGGCGCTGGTGAAGCGCGCGCCATAGGCGAGCGTGATGCCGACCGCCTGCTGCGCGAGGAAGGTGCTCTCCGCATCCAGATCGAACTTCGTGCCGGCCTGCTGCGCGGCGAACTGGCGGTTGAGATAGCCGTTGAGGACGTTGATCCAGGCGTTGATCGCCGCATTCTGCAACGCGCTCAGCGTCGCGGCGCTGTAGATCGTCGGATACATGGCGCGTGTGTACTTGGCCTGGATCCCGGCGCGATCGAGCGTCGTGACGTTGAAGGTCGAGACGATCTGGCTGCCCGGCGCGGCGACGCACCAGGTCGCGGTCTGGCCGCACAGGCTGGAGCTGGGATCGGCATTGCCGCTGGCCTGGTAATTGACCACCGACAGCCAGTTCGAACGCAGGCGCAGGTCGTTGAGCGGCGTCACCGCGTCGAGGCTGGCATGCGCGCCCGCATCGTTGCCGGCCGAGAAGACGACGAGCACGTCGTTCTTGAGGACGGGGTCGTAGAAACCGTTGAGGGTCTGCGCGAAGGTCGACCGCGCCTGCGCCAGCGACAGCGTGTAGGGCGCCGAGGTGCTGACGCCCCAGCTGTTGTTGATGATGCGCACCTTGCCGGTGTTGGCGAGGTCGACGATGTTCTGGCGCGGCGCCGAGACCGTGGTCGATCCGTCGATGCCGACGTCGCGCGCCCACAGGAAGTCGCCGGCCGAGAAGTTAATCGTCGCGGCCAGGATGTTGGCGCCATAGGCATTGCCGAACATCACACCGTTAGTGGCGCGGTTGCCCGCAACGGTGCCCGCGACGTGCGTGCCATGGTAGCTCCACGGCGTGCGCGGGTTGACCTGGCCGTCATTGCCATAGCCGGACGGGGCCGCGGTGCGCAGGCCGGTGATCTTGCCGGTGCCGGAGAAGGAGGGGTGGCTGAACAGCACGCCGCCATCGTTGACGCCGACCGTCTGCCCGGCGCCGTTGAGGCCCAGGACATAGGCATATTCCATGCCCATGAACGCCTTCGAATAATCGACCTTGAACTGCGCGTCGTTGCGCCACGAGGCGAGCGCGGCGTTATAGTCGGTCGTGCGCGTGCCGTTGGCCATATAATAGCCGCCCGACGGCGGAGGCGGCGGAGTGCGGGTCTGCGCGGTGGCCGGCAGCGCGGTGAGCACCGTCCCCAGAGCTAGCGCGGACAACGCCAAACGCAACGACGCACGATACGACTTCACGGCCATGTAGATTCCCCCGGATCGGACGCTGCGGCGTCCGTCTTATGTCGGTGACACTCTTGTCATTTTGCCAAGCATGGCAATGGGGTTGCCGGTACGGCGCACAGGTTTTGCGTCATGGTGGCATTATCGCCACAGCTGACATATCCGCTTCGTACTTCTTTTCCTGTGAACGAATTTACCCTATATCGTTCTGGAGGAGATATGACGATGGCGACCGCCCTGCCCTCCCGTGATCCCGATGCGCCGCGTGTGCTGAGCGAGGCGATCGCGCGGATCGCGACGTTCTGGCAGCTGTCGAATGCGCGGCTGGGGGCGATCCTCGGCCTGTCGGCGCCGACCGTGTCGCGGCTGCGCGGGGGCAGCTATCGGCTGGAGGCGGGGAGCAAGTCGTTCGAACTGGCGCAGCACCTGCTCCGCCTGTTCCGCTCGCTCGACAGCTGGCTGGGGCAGGACGACGAGGCGGCGCGATCGTGGCTGGTGACGCCGAACCTCGATCTGGGCGCCGCGCCGCTTGAGCTGATCGCGAGCGTGCGCGGGCTGCTGCGCACCAGCGATTATGTCGACGCGCTGCGTGCACGTGTCTGAGGATTTGGACGCAGGGTATCTCGCCGATCACACGCGCCCCTATTGCGGGCGGGTGATCCGCATGGTCGAGGCGCAGCACCGTATCGCCACCAACCGCCTCGCGGACGATGGCGAGGCGCAGGCGCTGCTCGAGGCATTGGCCGATGACGTCAAGCCGGCGCTGCCGCCCGCGGCGCAGCGCCTGCCCTGGCTGCTCGCCGCGCCGTTCCGGTACGGCCTGGGGCGGCCGTCGCGGTTTCGAGCTGCCGACGTGCTGCCCGGCATCTTCTACGCGACGGAGGATATCGCGACCGCGGTGGCCGAGACGGCATACTGGCGGCTCGTCGCCTTCGCCCGCTCGCCGGGTTTCCGCCGGCCGCGCACGCCGACGCCGATGTCGGCCTTCGCCGTCCATGTCGCGAGCGAGTCCGCGCTCGACCTGACGCAAGCGCCGTTCGACATGCCGGCGGACTGCTGGACGCATCCGACCGATTATGCGGCGACGCAGGCGCTCGCCGCGGCCGCGCGGGTCGCCGGCATCGGGGCGCTGCG